>JBDHQB010000003.1:0-180950 GCA_039806825.1 Parachlamydiaceae bacterium
GATACGCTTTTCTCATGTCGGTGTCTCTTAAGTAAAAAAGAGACGACTATATATCAAAATTCAAATTTGAAGACACTTTCTAAAGATTATTCGAGAGCAGCTTGAAAGAATGGGAACACAATCTTTTAAAGAATGTAAACAGATCGCTGAGTTTATTGAAGTACTAAAAGAACTATTTAAGAATGCATCTTCCTATTTTGAAGCAATAGAGGATCCTGATTTAGATTTTGAATACAAAGATCAAATGCTTAAGGAAGCCGTCTCTGTCTTCACCAACGACCTTCATTAAGCAATATTTAAGAGCAAATAAGCTAACTTTTGAGGAGTTTTTCGACGGCTTGAAGGAGATCGTCGGCTTTCTTTTTGCTGCTTTCGAGAGCTTTGTCTAGGTTTTCAAAGGCTTTTTCCATTGTTCCAGCGTAGAGCTTAATCTTCGGTTCGGTGCCTGATGGCCGCACTGTCACTTTGCTGCCATCCTCAAGCCAAAATGTTAGGATGTTAGATTTCGGTAATGTCAGCTGAGTGGTCTTGCCAGTTTTTAACACTTTGTGCATGCCTTCTTGATAGTCATCTACACTGACCACAGGAATACCTAAAATTTCTTTAGGCTCATTCTCTCGAAGATTTACCATCCCCTTGACCATTTGATCGCGTCCTTCTTTGGTTTCCTCAAACTTTACTGAAACCAATTTTTCAATATAGACCCCATATTTGTCGTAGATATCATTCAACAGGTCTACAAGCGTCTTTCCTTTGATTTTAGCGTGCAAAGCAACTTCGCAAAGCAAAGCAGAAGCTGACACTGCATCCTTGTCCCGAGATCCTTTTGAGCCCAATAAATAGCCTAAAGATTCTTCAGCTCCAAAAATATACTGGTATCCTTTTGGATCCTTGTCCCAAAGATGAATCTGATTTGCGATATATTTAAAGCCAATCAGCTCCTCCACACATTTACGTTGGTACCCTTCTGCAATCGCTTTAAATAATTCGCTCGTAACGATAGATTTGATAAATGCTGCGTTGAGCGGAAGTCTTTTTTGCTCGGATAATGCTCTGCAGATATGCTCTATACAGATACAAGCGACTTGATTTCCTGTTAAAATGACCGATTTGCCTCTGTGGCGCACAGCGACTCCTAAACGGTCTGCATCGGGGTCTGTGGCTATCAATACATCAGCATTTTTTTCTTCCATCAACTTTATACCCAGTTTTAGAGCTTCTGGCTCTTCAGGATTAGGATAATTGACTGTTGGGAATGATCCATCAGGAATCACTTGTTTTTCAACAAGGATAGGCGGATTAAATCCCCATTCTTGCAAGGCCCTAGGTACCATTGTGATCCCAGTACCATGTAAACTGGTGTAAACGTATTTGAGGACATGACCGAAGTTTTTATTTTCTTTTGGATAATTTTGTAGGGGCATGATGACTTTGAAATACGCTTCGTCAACTTCCTCCAAAATCCCTTTCTCTTGAATCAAAGGATTTTTGATGGAGGATACACTTTTTACCATGCTTGGTTCTGTAATTTTGTTCACTTCCGCAATGATACCTGTATCGTGTGGAGGAACGACTTGTCCTCCGTCTGACCAATAAACTTTGTATCCATTATATTCAGGAGGATTATGTGAGGCAGTGATCATGATCGCAGCATCACATTTTTTAAAGCGGCATCCAAAGGAGACTAGGGGAGTAGGGCGTATGTCTGAATAGAGGTAAACTTTGATATTATTTCCTGCGAGAACTTTAGCAGCCTCTTCAGCAAATTCGCGGGAATGTTTCCTGGAATCGTAGCCAATCAATGCTGAAAGTTCTTTTTTGGATTTATTTTCAAGATGCAAATACTGCGCTAAGCCTTGGGTTGCTGCTCGGACAGTATAGACATTCATCCGGTTTGAGCCAGGTCCCATGATACCCCGGAGTCCCCCAGTTCCAAAATCGAGGTTTGTATAAAATGCATCGATTACCTCTTTTGGATTTGTTTGCATCATCTGCTTGATCTCGTCCTTGGTCACTTGGTCGTAATCTCCATTTAACCATTGATCAAGATTTTTACGTGTCTGTGCATCCAAAGTGATTTGAGGCTGGGCTGTAGGCATATCATGTCCTTCTTTTACTTTAATGACAGCGATTTCTTTTCTTTTTGATTGTTCCAATCATTTTCAAATTGCTCAATTCTATTTTGAACAGCGGGATTTACTGCGACAAGTGTTTCAAAAAGTTCTGGCTTCAAAGTCACTGCTTCAATTCCCATTTCAGCACATTTCAAAATTTGACCCACTGAGGATAGGGAAGCTCCTAAAATTCGCGTAGAATAATCATAATTTTGAATGAATTGTTTCATTTGTTGGAGAAATTTCCACGGGTCTTCTCCCGATTTCTCAATCCATCCAATGTAGGGTGCTATATAATCCGCTCCTGCTTCGGCAGCGAGAAGTGCCTGAGAAGGATGATAGACAACTGTTCCAAGGGTAGGGATTTCTTCGGAAGAAAGGGTATGAATAGCTTTCAAACCTTCCGGTGTGACCGGAATTTTAACAATCAACCGATCAGAAAAATCGGAGAGGTTTCTTCCTTGTTCGACCATTTCAGCGGCATCTGATGCCAAAACTTGAACGGCAACCCATCCAGGTTGTATTTGCAAGAGGCTGTTTAAGATTTCATCTAATGGGCGGAGATCTTTGGAAAGAATAGAGGGATTGGTTGTGACGCCTGTTGAAATTCCAAATTCAAAACCTCTTCTAACTATTTCAGAGTCGGATGTATCTAGCCAAATTTCCATAGTGTAATCTCCTAGATAGAAAATAACATAAATGGTCAGGGAATTCTACCACTCTGTGACGAGCACTGGCGTAGCCAAGGGCGTAAGGGTAAAAAGCTGAATAACATCAGAGTTTGAAAGTCTTATGCAACCATGAGAGACAGGAGTTCCTAATTTATGTTCTTCAGCAGTACCATGAATGTAAATGAATCGGTCATAGGAGTCGATGCCGATCCCTTTATTCAATCCCTGCTCTGTTCCCTGAAGTCGCAAGATTCGGCTGAGAATGAGATCGTCGGATGTGGGCTGGTTTGTGGACCAAACTTTGTTGGTGTATTTCCGCTCTTCAAAAACTGCGCCCCAAGGTAAATTATCGCCTATTCTTTCAGCGACAATATGCCAGCCGGGAGGGGTTTGATTTGAATTCGCCCTGCTACCAATACCTTTTGCGGAAGTGGAACAGAGGACATTCATGAGGACTTTGTCTTTTTTTATGAGATAAAGTTTTTGACGTGCCACTGAAACCCAAATAGCCGCGTTGTTGCCCGCATGCTTATCCCAATTTGCTTGTTTTAATTTTGGAATGGCATCCTTTGGTAAGGTATCAGGAATGCCTTGTAAGTGAGCTGTAAACAAAAGTAACGCGACAAAGACCCATCTCATTTAAAAAATGCCCCATAAGTATTCTACAAACCTTATCAATTAAAATTATTTCTTGCAATGAAAAGCGACAATAGAATGAAAGCGACAATTGCAGGGTAACAAGAATTTCTGTTAATTCTTTTCTTCGAGTGATTCGATGTATTCGTTTTGGTAGGTGAGTTGGTCATCGATTGTTTCGAGAGGAACTGTGGGTGCAGCTTTACTGATCCCTTCGCAATATTTGGCAGCCTCTTCCCAGGCTTCAGGGGAACTGAGGTTTTGTGCCCACCAGGGGAATGTCCTGCATTGAGTGGGGCGAACAGAGTAAATGGAACATTTATTGTCCTTAAGAAAAACACAGTCGTAATTTTTAGAAAATTCTACTAAGGAATATCTTTTACCCACTTTCCTTAGGTAGCGGATAATAAATTTATCTTCGGGAATCTTTAAAAATTTGGCAATTGCGGTGATTTCTTCCTGGGAAACCCAGACGTAGCCTGGAGCCCCAGTGCAGCATTTGCCACACCCCGTGCATTGAAATTTAAGGCCTTTGGTGTACCAAGGCTTAACTTCTTCCGGAAGAATTTTGAGCTTTTTACTCACCCTCTTTATCCTTAATGACTTGTCGGATCCCTGCCACGACCATAAGGATTAAGAAAACAAAACAGACAATCCCGACGACGGCAGCTTCAACAAATAGGTTCCCTAAAAGTATATACATTTTTACCTCTTAAGTTCAAGGAATATACGTTATCAATTTAGAGGAAATATTTGAAGCCAGAAATTCTTATATGCTATAATACAACTGAGTTGTTGGCGCTTTTTCTAATTTGGAGGCTTTATGAAAGACGGTGCTCACCACATCAAACGTATTCAAAAAAAGGTCATTCAAAACGAGAGCAAATTAAATGGTAAAAAGGTCCTAGTAGAGAAAAATACGCCGATCCATGAAGTAACCATGCGATCTCAGCGCCAAATGCTAGAAAATCCAAGAGCATCGGTCAAACAAAGGCGACTGCCAGTTTATTAATTATTAGGATGTATTGAAATGGACGGACTTAGTGGACGAAGTGGACTTAGTGGACAAAGTAGACATAAGATTGTGTCCACTTCGTCCACTAAGTCCACTTTGTCCATTAAAGTCCGTCCACTTTGTCCTTTCCTGGACGTGTAAGACTACTCTCCAACCGCTTCGTCTTCTGGAGCGTCTGCGATGAGGGCTTCTGAGAGGATGACAATTCCTGCAACGGAAGCGGCGTGGGTGAGGGCTGTGATCACGACTTTGGCTGGGTCGATGACACCTGCATCTACCAGGTTTTCAACCTTGTCATTCATAGCATTGAAGCCAAAATTTTCAGGTGCTTTCACCACTTCTGATAGCACGACAGGGCCGTCCATTCCTGCATTAGAAACAATTTGCTTGAGTGGGGCATCGCATGCTTGGAATACCATTTTTGCTCCAAGGCTTTCATCGCCTTCAAATTTATTTTTGGAAACAATTTTACTCGCTCTAAGTAGCGCTACGCCACCACCAGGAACAATTCCTTGTTCCAAAGCAGCTTTTGTCGAGTTCAAGCTATCCTCGTACACTTGTTTCTTTTGTTTTACTTCTGGCTCAGTAGCTCCTCCAACACGGATGACAGCTACTCCACCGCTAAGTTTCGCTTTACGCTCTTCTAGTTTTTCTTTGTCGTAAGAGCTTTTTGTATCAGCAATTTCGTTTTCGATTTGTTTGATACGCGCTTTGAGTTCTTCCGGTTTCCCTCCGCCATGGATGATCACAGTGTTTTCTTTTGAGATCGTCACTTTTTCAGCTGTTCCTAATGTATCGGGTGAAATTTCTTTCATATTCATTCCGGTATCTTCAGAAACAACGGTACCGCCTGTAAGAATTGCGATATCTTGTAACATGGCTTTACGACGGTCTCCGAAGCCTGGAGCTTTAACTGCCGCAACTTTTAGGGTGCCCCTCAGTCTATTGACAACCAGAGTTGATAGAGCATCGCCTTCAATGTCTTCAGCGATGATCAATAGTTGTTTTCCAGTTGTAGCTATAGTTTGGAGGACGGGAAGGATTTCGTGGATGCTGTTGATCTTTTTATCGATGATTAAGATTTGAGGATTGTTCATTTCGACAATCATTTTTTCTGCGTTTGTGCAGAAATAAGCGCTGAGGTATCCACGGTCGAATTGCATCCCTTCTTCTTTTTCAATTGTTGTGGATGTCGATTTTGACTCTTCAATCGTGATAACACCAGATCTCCCCACCAATTCCATTGCTTCAGCTATATGAGAGCCGATTTCAGTATTCCCTGAAGCAGAAGCGATGGCGATATTTTTAATTTCTTTTGAACCTTTGACTGGAATTGCAAATTTCTCGATTTCTTTGACAATGAGTTCTACAGCCTTATCCATGCCTCTTTTAATACCGATGGGGCTTGCGCCTGAAGAGATAAGTTTGACTCCATTTTCGACGAGTGCGCGTAAAAGGAGTGTTCCAGTTGTTGTGCCATCGCCACATTTTTCTTTGATTTTTTGGACAACTTCTTTAGCCATTGCAACGCCCATGTTTTCATAGGTATCTTTTAGGCTAATATCTTTGACGATGCTGTTGCCATCGTTTGTGATAGTGGGGGCACCCCAGCTTTTTTCTAGTCCAACATTGCGCCCTTTGGGGCCTAAGGTAAACGCGACCACATCGGCGAGTTTTTTAATACCAGTCAGCAGTTTTTCTCTGGCAGCTTCTTCGAAAATAATCTCTTTTGGAGTCGTTGACATAGTGAATTCTCCCTGCAATATAGTTCTTAGAAACGGTATTTTACAAGAGCGGCCTGTATCTTGCAAGGGGGAAAAGTGTTAAATTAGCAAAAAGGTTTTATAAGTGCTAAATAATATAACCCCGGTAGGGTTTTCTAAACATAGCCCAGGGTGTAAACCCTGGGTTATTGAAATGTAACGTCCATTCCCGACAACCCAGGGTTTATACCCTGGGCTATGTTCAAAAACCCCTACCGGGGTAAAAAAAAAGCCAGAATTCATTTCTGAATTCTGGCTTCTGACTTCTGAATTCTAAGATTTCTTAGTAGTATTGGCCCCAAGAGAGACCGAATGCGTTCACGGAATTGGTTAGGTCAACCCGGCCGCCGCCTAACGCTTCAGGAATGGAATCCCTTGTACCTTTAAGAGTACGTTTAAATCCATGAGCGTAGAATCCTGAAATTTCAGAACATTCGTTCAAGCTATAGGTAAACCCTGCTGTAACATAGTCTTGCATAACTTGCATAGTTAACAAGTTTGCAGCAGTTTGTGAAGAAGGAATAGGCCCATCGTCGTGGCCGTAACCTACGCGAAGTGTAAGATCGCAAGTAAGTTTGTAATCTAAGCCGACGCGATAGTGAATAATATCTTTCCATCCGAAACCAATACCTTTCTTTTCCCCTAAGAAGTAGTCAGGATCGGGAACTCCTGTTCCAACACCTAAAGCTCTATCAAGAGCTGGCTGGATTTTGTTATTGAGTGTTCTGACAGCAGACCAGTTGTCCCATTCTACGTCGAAGCAAAGTGTAGCTTCAGGAGTGATGTGCCATGCAAGACCCCCAATAACAATTTGTGGAACATCTAAGGATCCATGTTCTGCTAAGAACCCTCTATACTTTTTGAGTTTTCCTACTTTTGTGCGTGGTGCCCATGATACGCCAACGCTCAAACAATCAAGGATATCCCATTGTGCACCTAAAGTGACCCCAACACCGTATCTAGTGTCTCCACCATTGTTAGTTAAGTTTTCAGGATCTGAGGAGATGATGGTTTGTCTTTGTAGACCGTCAACTCTAAAGTGAACTTGCTGTATGTTAACACCTAATCCTAAAGCCAATTGATCCCAAAGTTTAATAGCTACTGAAGGTGTAAAAGTATAGTTCGTGTAATTTAACTCAAGATGTCCAGTACCTAGCAGAGGGATTGCTACATCGTAGTTAGGATGGATAAATGCGCTTTGGTATACCGCGAATCCTACAGCAACTTGATAATCGCAGAGGCAAAAACCTTTTGTGATTCCAAATTCACCAGCATAGAAGTCTTTGCGGCGGAATGCTTTAAATGTTCCGTTAGCTGGGGGATTTATGTTCCCAGTTGCTTTTCCTTCGCCATGAAAATGTCCTGTATATCCAGCTATATCAAAACGGTCACCAACATTCACAATACCTGCAGGGTTATAAGCTGCGCAGAGGGAATCTTGTGGATAACCCGATTCTGCCTGAGCCATACCCAGAGCTTTAATACTTGCTGTTACACCTTCCAAAGATTGCGAATAGGCTGACAAGCCTAATACAACCGCTGTACATAAGCTGAAGGCATTTTTTATACTTCGCATGGGGACACTCCGAATTCAAATTTTAAATAAATTTAATATTTATCAGGGTAAATTTTTTTTGTAAAGAATTCATTAAAGAGAAGGAGAAGCCAGAGATGGAATTCAGAAGTCGGAAGTCAGAATTCAGAATGCAGAAGATGGAATTCAGAATTCAGAAGCCAGAATTCTGAATTAAAAATTAGGTTTTTAATTTACTAAATTCTTACAAAAAAATTAACTAAAGTTAATTGACTTCTGACTTCTGACTTCCGACTTTGTCTTCAAAATTTAAAAAGCTAAGAGCACACTAAAGTTGACCAAATTTCCTAAAGATCTATCGCCACAAGTCTTATGTAATTGAAAGCCCCAATCTGCACGAATTTCTACATGGTCATCGATATAATAACGTAAGCCTGGTCCAACGCTCATAAGATATTCAAAAGATCTTTCTTTAGAACTTATTCGGCGACTTGGGCTTGTTGTTCCGTAATCAAAGAATACAAGGAATTCTAAAATTTCACAGAAATTAACATCCCTTAAGCAAGCCAAATCCAACCATTTAACAGGACAAAGTGGTGGAGTATAAAGTTCTAAGTTTAAGATAACTCCACTGTCTCCATCGATAATTCTTTCATAGTAACCGCGAACAGTGTCAAAACCGCCGAGCCAAAATTCTTCACTGGGTAGAAGGTTTTCATTTGTCCATTGGGCAAAGACTCTTGTAGTAAAGACCCAATCTCTTGGAAGGTAATAATCGATTTCAGCTTCACCTTTGACATAAAGGTAGCGGACTTTTGATAGGGGACGTAGATTGTTGTAATCTTCTTTGGTCTGATGGTTTAACCAACGGAAGGGGGATGCGACTAGTTGAGCTTCGAACCAAATTTCTCCCCAAGGTTTATCTGCTTCAAGCCAATAACCAAAAACAGCTTGTGTTAATACAACCGAATTATCAAAGACTGGACTGTTGGAGAATGTTAAGTTGTTATTTGTCTTTTTATAATCGAAGCCAAAATCAAATCCATGGCACATGCAGGGTGCGTAATCGCAGAGGGGAACTTCGTAATAAGCGCTGAACTGGTAGTTACGTCCTTTGTTGTTGAAAGACCTATTGATGTGTTCGGTTTTAACTTGTGCATATCCCGCATAAAGATAGAGAACATTTTTCCATGGGAGTGGGGCTTCATAGGCTAATGCATGTCCTTGAAGAAGCTTAAATTGTGTGGAAGCAGTAAATTGATAAGACAAAATGTGGTCTAGGCCAAATGCATTGCCCCAATTAAAACCGGCAAATCCACGAGTGCGTCCGACGGGGATTGTACCTCTATTGTCGATACCACCATATACTCTAAAGGGGAATCTTTCGTCCACAATAACTGACATATCAGTTGTTCCTGGATCAGTGCCAGGTGCCAGTACGATTGAAGCCCTTCTGAATGGGTTGCGGTTGATCCAAAATAGGTCGGAGGCTACATGGTTATAATCAATGGGGCATCCTTCTTGAGCTCTCAAATATTGAAGTATGCAGCAATTTCCAAACCAGTAGTTGCCGCTGATACGGATCTCTTTCAATTTACTTTCAAGGATGGAGACATGCAAACATCCATCTGTGACATCTTGTGGGGGTATTCCAACATCGACGAGGGGATATCCCCATTCGACATAATTTGTAATGATGAGTTCTTTGAGGGCAGCCATATCTTTTTTCGTGAATGGCTTATTCAAAAAAGTTTCCTCGATTTTGCTTTTAAGTCCTTCTAGATCACCGCAAACATCTAGCTGATTGACGTGTACACCTTCTTCCCAAGGAAATTCCTTATTAGCATTGATCGTGATATCTCCATTAAGAACGATGCATCTAAGATTCGGAATCAATACAGGATTTGGATTAATGGGGACATCGCAAGTAAAATCATCTGCATCGTAGACAGAGGCATCTTTAATAAGGTCTTCGTGGGTGACTCCAGCAGTTCCTAAATGGATAACAGGTTTTTCTAGTTCAGGATGGTCAGGTGCATCTTGTAACTCTATGGGTATGTCGGTGACTGTTGGAAGATCGTTGACTTGGCATCCTGGAGGTACAGATTGAACACCTGGAACTCCAAGTTGAATAAACTGCTGCTCACGTGGATTTGCACAGGGTTGTGCGTAGGTCGGGAGCGCGTAGGTGAACACACAGAGGCATAGAGCTGTTTTTAATTTCAAAGCTTTCATTTTAGTCCTGAAGATCTGTGTCGTTATTAATAGCTAATTCTGCATCTACTTTAGGAAATTCCAATTCTGCATTTACTCTGGGAAGTTCCGTATCAGTTGAGTCAAAGAAAATAAGATCTTTATCCTCTGGTTCAAAAAATTCTTGTTCCTCAATGTCTTGATCGTCTTTTGGTCTATATGTGTAACCTGTCACGCGGTCACAGCTATCTTCAAAACTGTGGTCTCCAAAAACATTTTCTGGACGATCGGTGGGTGTTTTACCAAGGATCGATGAGAATGTGAAGTGTGGTGCATCATCATCTTCATATTTGTAAAACACACAGGTTTCGTAGCAGCATGGATATCCGCAATAGGGGTACATAAAGTATTTTGGTGCTACGTCGCTGCTAGCTCCAATCGCTCGGTTGACATCAGGTGGTGAGGGTGGAATTGGAGGTGGAATAGGGGAGACATCTAGTGAAATTTTGTACCACACTCTTGGTTCAGGACCAAAGACACCGTTGCCTGGAATATAATTAGGTCCAAATCCTGGGCCGTGGAAAACTCCCCCAAATTCGTAGGAAGTATTATATTTTGTTGCAAGGCTTAGCGGAAGGATTGCAAGGTCCCAAACTTCAATTTCAGGTCCAAGATTTCCAAAGAAAACTTGAACAGGAGGTGGGAAGATTCCTGGAGGGGCCTGTGGTCCACTTGCAGCATAAATATTGATCAGGTTTGTTGCTGAAGTAATTGTTCCAAAGTTTACAAAGAAACCTCCGCCATTACCGCTTGGATTCTTTTCATCGACCACGAAAGTAATTCTGTTTACACCGAAGAAATCAATTCCTGCAGCAAGTCGGATATCGTTATTTGCTACAACAATGACATCATTACCTGCGCTGATATCTCCAGCTCCATCAAATAGGACGTCAGCTCCACCATTCGCTGCAAGGAGTGACATAGTCCCTGATTGAGTTGTGACAGGTCCTTCGATAACGAGGTCTTGGTTTGTAGCGTTAAGGAGGATTGCTCCAGATCCTGTTGAGAAAACTTGTGCGCCATTTTCGATGAATATACCAGCATTATTTCCTCCGCCATTTCCGAATCCATTGACGGTGATGTTTCCGTTAGTTGAATTCACAGACGTGCTGCCGCCAGTAATGAGGACTCCTTCGTTGTTATTCGTTCCAGCTGCGCCAGCGCCATCGATTTGGATTGGGCCTGTGCCAGTAGTTTGGACCATGCTGCTATTGTGAATGTAAACGCCTCTGTTGCCGTCACCACTTCCTCGACCAGTGCCATTGATGAAGACACCGCCAACTCCAGCAATAACATCTGAACTGTCAATTTCAACACCCGAATTATCATCAGTACCAGCTCCCCCAACTCCTTCAATGGCCACTGTTCCTGTACCAGTTGCTTGAATGAGGGATGGATCAATGAGAACACCTTGATTTCCAGTGCCTGTTCCTAAACTTGTTCCACTAACTGTAATATTACCGTTAGCGGTCTGTACGAGTGAATTCCTAACTAGTACACCACGGTTTCTATCAACTCCTGGACCGCTTAACCCTTGAATGTTGATGGATCCATTTACAGCATTTTGGATAGTGGAATCAATGATTGCTACGCCATCGTTATCATTTCCAGTGCCAAGGCCCGTTCCATTAATGGAGATATTCCCACCGTTGGCTTGGACTAAAGATGAATTTTGAATATAGATCCCTGAATTGTTATCTGTGCCTGATCCACCGGTGCCTTGCATAAAGATATTGCCGGTACCACTTACTGAGGCTGTTGCACCGTTGATAGAAATACCTACGTTATCAGTTCCAGTGCCATTGCCTTTACCTTGGATATTGAGGTTGCCATTGGTTGCAGTCACGGCAGAACCTGGATCTAAGAGCACGCCGTTATTTCCATTAGTGCCGATGCCAGAGAGGCCAAAGATATCAATTGTTCCACTTCCACTATTTGAAATTGTGCTGGTGCTAGTGACATGAACACCATTATTAGCGCTTCCAGAACCATTTCCTGTTCCATTCAGAGTAATAGGACCATTTACATTGGTGATGTCGGTATCATTGACTAAAATACCTTCATTGCGATCTGTTCCTGATCCGCCTAAACCAAAGATATCGATAGCTCCATTACCATTTGTTTGAACAACGGCTGTTTGGAAATTCACACCTTGGTTATCTGTGCCTGTACTATTTGTGAAGCCTGAGATAGATAGATTACCACCGTTGGAGGAAACTGTAGAGTTAGCGCCACTTACAAGAACACCGGAATTGTTACTTGTTCCGGAGGTCACTGTACCAAACACTGTCACTGTTGAGGCACCATTGGAGAGAATTGCGCCTCCATTAGTGACTCCAACCCCTGCGTTATTATTCCCTGAAGCGCCATTAGTTCCAGTGACATCTACTGCTCCTGAGGTGGAAGCAATTTGAGAGTTAGCTCCAGTAACTTCAACCCCTGCGTTATTGTTTGTTCCGAAACTGTTATTTCCAGAAACGGTCACGTTACCGGTTGTAGAAGCTCTGATGGCACCTCCATTTTGAACTTCAACACCTGTATTGGCCACACCTGTTGCGCTATTATTACCTGAAACATCGATATTACCACTTGTTGTTCCGATCAATGAACCAGCACCTGAAACTAGAACACCGTTGCTGTTATTAACCCCTGCAGCATTTGTTCCAGAGAGAATGATAGACCCTGTGCCAACAGACTGAATGACACCATTATTTCTTAATACAACGCCATTTCCGTTATTTCCCTGGCCCGTACTTGTTCCAGTTGCTGTAATATTTCCATTTACAGTTTGAACAAGAGCAGTGTCGAGAGAGATACCATTGTTATTGTCTGTTCCACCGCCACCTTGGCCGACAAGGTTAATAGTTCCTAGTCCAACTGTTTGTGCCAATGCACCGCCGGACATATTGATGCCGTTGTTATTGATTCCCGTTCCATTGCCTGTGCCTGAGAAATTGAGGTTGCCCCCGCCAGATGTAACTTGTGCTCCACCATTTTGAATGAGGATGCCGTTATTGTTATTGACTCCGCCATTGGCATTACCGAGAAGGTTAATGTTGCCTGGTCCTGATGCAGAAACATCAGAACCATTGATAACTGCAACACCGGTCATATTGCTTCCTGAGCCAGATCCTGTGCCGCTTAAAGTGATGTTACCATTAGCTGTAAGGGCAGTGGCGTTGTCGATAACAACACCTTGATTGGTGCTTGTTCCAATTCCGCCTAAACCGACAATTTGGAGTGTTCCTGCGCCGGTCGTCTCTACATTGGCTTGGTTGCTGACTTCTACACCAGTATTGTTCAGTCCGCTTCCTCCGCCAAGACCTGTAACCATCACGTTTCCACCGTTGGAAAGCGCTTGCGATCCGAATCCTTCGATTAAAACTCCGGTAGAGTCGTTGATGCCACCACTTTGTGTTCCGAAAATGGTTATTGGAGCAGCTCCAGTAGCATTAACATTGCCTCCAACCGTCAATGCAACGCCAGTATTAGAATTTCCTGTTGCCGTATCAGATCCAGTGATAGAGATCGGTCCAGTTGCTGTTTGCACTTGCGC
Source organism: Parachlamydiaceae bacterium (assembly GCA_039806825.1). Taxonomy (GTDB): domain Bacteria; phylum Chlamydiota; class Chlamydiia; order Chlamydiales; family Parachlamydiaceae; genus JBDHQB01. The sequence goes on from JBDHQB010000003.1 coordinate 13,543, forward strand.
TGTGCTGATTGCAACACCTGCGGTGTTATCTGTTCCGGATGTAGTTCCGGAAATATTCATTGTGCCCGCACCATTGGTAATGACTTGGGAGGTATTAAGAATATTAACTCCAAAATTAGAAGCACCTGTGGAGGTATTGTTACCTACAATTTTTACATTGCTTCCTGTGCCGTTAATTTGTGCGAGGTTGATCAATGTGCCGGTATTATTGTCGGTTCCGGAAGTGGATCCTTCAACACTGATGGGGCCTCCTGCCGTAGCAGTAAGGGATGCTCCATTGATCAGGGATGAACCTGTGTTATTTGTCCCTGTGGAACTATTTTCGCCGGTGATATCAATTTTTCCACTAGTGGTAGAAATTGCAGTACCATTAAGAATTGTTCCGTTGTTGCTGTTAACACCACCATTGACTGTTCCTAAAAAATCAACAAATCCTGTTCCCGTGACGGCAACCGCTGTGCCGCTCTGAGTAATGATACCGTTATTGTTATTGCCAGTGCCGTTACTTGTACCAGTAACAGTGACATTTCCATTGACTGCGTCAATGCTAGTCGCTGATAAATTGACACCCAGATTATTGTTTACGCCAAGGAAGGCAGTTCCTGTAATTCCAATATTTCCCGTTCCAGTTGTTGCTAGAGCAGAATTGGTGACAAAGGATACTCCGTTGTTATTATCTGCAGTCCCACCACCTGTACCCGTGACTGCGATGCCGCCATTGCCTGCATTTAATGTAGCAGTGGTTCCAAGAACACCACTATTGTTTGAAATTCCACCTGTGCTAGTTCCAGTTACAGCAACACCAGCTGTGCCTGTAGCTTCTACAGTAGCTGTTTCTAAATTAACGCCTATGTTATTGGATCCAGAAGCTGTGGTTGTACCTTCAATTGAAAGTTGCCCATTGACCGTTGAGACTTGCGCAGCGGGACCTTCAACGAATACACCGTTATTATTGCTTGAACCACCTGTAGATGTTCCAGAAATTGTGGTTGTTCCGGTTCCAGTGTTAATGACAAGAGCACCAGTGGTAAGATCAACGCCATCGTTTCCAGTACCAGATCCTTGGCCAGTCCCAGTAATGGAAATTGCTGCGCCTGTAGCTTGAACATTGGATGCATCTAAGGCAACACCGACATTATTATTGGTAGTTCCCGATCCATTGCCGATAAGTTTTAAGAATCCATTTCCTAGAGTTTGGAATAATGCCCCTGCCTGTGCGAGGATACCAGTGTTTGACGCTCCAGAGCCTAATCCTGATCCTTGAACAGTTACGTTTCCTGTTCCAGAAGTCACTTGAGTTGCTGGACCGATAGCAGCTACGCCAGAGTTATTGCTTGTACCATTGCTGACAGAACCTTCAACAACAACATTTCCTGCACCTGCGGCACCAAAAGCTGTTCCGCCAATTAAATTAACACCGGTATTATTAGCACCTGTTGAAGCATTTGTCGCATTGATTGTGGCATTGCCATTGTTCGTTGTAAGGAGCGCGTTATTTGCTAGAACACCGTTATTGAGGTTGGTACCTTGGGTGACTTGTCCCGATATAGCCAGAGTTCCTGTTCCATTTGCAGTTACCGTAGAAGCTGTTGTAAATGCAACGGCATTGTTATTAGTCGTAGGATCGCTCACAGTTCCTGCAAACTCAATATTTCCGTTACTGCCTGTAGTAACTGATGCAGCATTTTGAACTAATATACCGTTATTTGTTCCTGCGGAGCCATTTGTATTTCCAGTCAGTCTTACTCCACCTGCGCCGCTAAGAACATCGGCACTATCAACTAGAATTCCTGCATTGCCTGTTGTTCCGCCGTTACTATTTCCAATGATGTCAACTGAGCCAGTTCCACCTGAACCTACTGTTGCTGAGTCGATGATATTGACTCCAACATTAGTAGCGCCCGTTCCGTTCACTGTTCCTTCGATATCTAAAGGCCCATTGTTTGAGACAACAACTGTGGTTGCATCTTGTATTAGTACTCCTGATCCGGAATTTGCCCCTGCGCTGACCGAACCTAAAACTGTAACTGCCCCTGCACCGGTGGATGCAACAGTACTTGCATTAGAAACAGAGACTCCGGCTTGATTATCTCCAGTGCCTTTTGCAGTACCATTAAGGATTAGATTGCCTGCACTTGAGGATGCTGTTGCTTGGTCAATTTGGATACCGACGTTTGAATCTGTCCCACCATTACCATTTCCGACGATATTCACATTGCCTAAGCCGGATGAGCCAACAACTGCTGTCGCTAGAACTTGAACGCCTGCATTGCCTGATCCGCTGCCATTCGCAGTGCCTTCCATTGTAAGATCGCCATCAACCGTTGATACACGGCTGTTGGCATCGGTAACAATAATCCCATGGTTATCGTTTGCAGCACTTGTGACAGAACCTACTAAAGTGACATCTCCGGCCCCAATGGCGGTCGCAGAGCCTCCATTAATAATACAGATTCCGCCATTGTCATCGCCTGTTGCGTTGCTTGTTCCATTAATAGCTAGATCTGCAGTTGTTCCACCGACAGCAACCCCGTCAATAATGACGCCGCAGTTGTCATCTGTGCCTCCGTTATTAGTTCCAATAATGCACAATCTTCCTCCGGTAGAAGTGTAGATAGCATTATTGCTTAAATGAACTCCAACGTTACCTGTTCCACTACCTGTTCCTATACCGATCAAACAAGCTCCGCCGGTTCCTGCAACGACTGCGCCTGCATTAACAGCAACGCCTTCATTGTTATCAGTTCCACCGGAACCAATACCATTTACAGTTATTCCTCCAGTACCCGCATTGTTTGACAACGTGCCGCCAGTTGAAATTAAAACGCCTCTATTGTCCGTTCCACTGCCGGTCGCATTTCCGCTGACTTGAATATCACCGTTGACTGTAGAGATTCTTGAGTTTGTACCTGTGACAAGGACGCCGTTATTAACTGATGTTGCACTTGATACGGTACCTGTAACAGTAGCTGCGCCATTTCCAGTGGAGTTGAATTGGCCTGCGTTGGAGAAGACAACACCATTATTGTTGTTTCCTGTTCCGTTGCTAGTTCCTGTAAAGATACCGTTTCCATCGACGGTGGACAACACGCTATTGTCGACGACAACACCCACATTACTATCAGTTCCACTTGCTGCAGTACCTGTAACATCAATGTTTCCGTTCAATGTAGTAGCGACGGTACTTGTTCCTTGAATGCTAACTCCATTATTTCCTGTTCCAGAACCTGATCCTGTTCCGGTAAATAGGAAATTTCCACCTGCACTTGTCGCATCGGTATCATTATATAGGATACCAATATTGCTGTTAGTGCCACCATTCCCTGTCCCAGTTAATTCGAACGATCCGGTGCCGGTCGCATTTAATGTGGCAGAGAGAGTAGTAATACCGTTGTTATTTTGTCCAGTTCCTGAACCTGCTCCGTTGATCGTTGCAGTTCCATTTGCTAGTTGTACAGTTGAACTTGCAATTGTCACGCCGGTATTGGTGTCTGTACCACCGATTCCATCACCCGAAATGTTAATGTTACCAGCGAGAGCTGCAGTTATTGTTGTTGTGTTTCTTGCAAAAACGCCGGTATTGCCGGTTCCAGAACCTGATGCATTTCCTGTTAAGGTAACGTTTCCACCACCCACAGCAGAAATTCTTGCATTATCGTTGAGGATACCGATATTGCTATTCGTTCCACCATTTCCTGTTCCGGTAAGTTGAACATTTCCAGTTCCTGTACTTGTGACTACCCCAACTGTCTGAACAAGAATCCCTGTATTGTCTGTTCCGCTTCCTGTGCTAGTTCCAGTAACTTTAACATTTCCATTTACCGTATTGAGTGAAGCTGGGCCTGTAACAAGAACACCTTGGTTTGTGCTTGTAGCAGATGTCACTGTACCAGCAACATTGATATTCCCTGTGCCTGTTGCAGAAACATTGCTTGTACCTATAACAGAGACACCTTGGTTGGTACTTCCAGAAGCTCCATTTATGCCTCCAATATTTACACCTGCAGCATTTCCAGTTACTGCGCTGTTATTAATCAAGACGCCTTGGTTTTGATCTGTGCCGGTATTTACAGTTCCGTAGATGCTGATCGGAGTTACAGAAGCTGTGGAAATTGCCGAAGTTGTATCTATTTGTACGCCTGTATTGCCTGTTGTTGAGCCACCGGCCGTACCTGTAATTTCCAATGAACCGGAAGCAGTGTTTACTGTTCCTGTTGTAATGAGGACACCTTTATTATTTGTCGTGCCATTGGTAGCAGTTCCAGTAATGTTCAACGAACCTAATCCAGTGGATTGAACGGTAGGGGAAGTGATGATCGATACGCCGCGGTTTAGCTGTCCGGTAGCCATATTTGTACCGGAAATTGTAAGGTTACCGTCAACAGATCTGACTTGAGTTGTTGTTCCAGCGATTGCAACACCTGTGTTCGAATCGGTTCCGGTTACATTGTTGCCGCTGATATTTACAGGTCCTGATGTGGTAGCATTGACAATTGCTCCATTAAGGATATTCACGCCGGTATTTCCTGTGAGTCCTCCAACAGCAGTTCCTGCAACATTTAAGGTGCCCGATGTGGTAGCGACGGTGGCGCCATTGATGTCTACGCCTTCTGTTGTTCCTACAGGGCTGTTACCTGTACCTTCAATCGACACACTACCAGCTCCAGTAGCTTGAACAACGGCAGCAGAATTGATGGACACTCCAAGGTTATTTGTAGAGGTCCCGTTGACGTCTCCTTGAATAACGAGGTTGCCATCCACAGTTGAGGCTGTTGTACCAGTATTCTGAATAACAACGCCGCGGTTGCCAGATGTACCAGAGTTGGATGATCCAGAAATAGTCAGGGTGCCGGTTCCAGTCGCAAGGATGTCACTATTGTTTTGAATCATTGTTCCGGTATTTCCGGTACCGGTAGCTGCTGTTGTTCCTGTAAGAACAATCCCTGTTGGAGCTGTGGCGGTAGAAGCATTAAAGTTTATGCCGGTATTGGTATTAGTGCCGCCTGTTGTTTGACCTGTGACAACTATGTTTGCTGCCGTGCTTGTTAAAGTTGCTCCAGCTAAAACTTCAACACCATTATTTGTTGTCGTCGAACCTAAACTTGTTCCAGCAACAGTCAATTTTTGCGCACTTGTGATGGCTGTTCCAGTTCCCGTTACGAGTACCCCATCATTTGTAGAGCTACCAGGACCACTTGTACCTGTTACGGTTGCTGTACTTATAACTGCATTTACAACTGCCCCTGCAGCAACTTGAACCCCATGATTTCCTGTTCCTAAACCTGCACCAGTTCCTTCAATGAGCACTGTGTTTGCCTGAGAAACAACAGTTGTTCCAGCACCAGTAATAAGTGTTCCAATGTTATCTTGCGTTGCTGCGGCGGACCCGGAAGTTCCTGTGATTGCAATAGCTCCTGAGGTAGTGATATCTGACCCGTTTTGAACAACTGTACCTCGAATTGTGTTACTTCCAGCTGCACCACCCACTCCGTTGATGTTAATTGGAGCTGTTGTACCAGTCACGGTGGAGCTGATGATATTAATACCATCATTGAGGGTGAGGCCTAAAGATCCACCAATACCTTCGAGTGTAATAGTACCCGTTGTCGATTCAACATTAGCTCCAGCGATTACAACACCAATATTTGAGTTGCCACCGTTGTCGCCTCCTTTTCCTGTAATAGTAAGGGTACCGGTTGTTGTTGTGACTTCTGATCCTAGAACGCTGACAAGCACGCCTGTGTTATTTGAACCGGATTTACCTGCAGTACCTTTTAAGTTAATAGAACCTGTACCTGTAGCAGTTATTGGGCTTGAGGTATTTAGCTCAATACCATTGTTGTTATCGCCGAATGCTGAGCTTGCACCTATAACATTAATATTTCCTGTTCCTGTGGAGGTAATGGATGAAAGATTGTTGAGAAGAACCCCGTCGTTACCATCACCAGTACCCGCACCGATTCCGTTGACAGCTAGTGCTGCAGTATTAACTGAGACCGATGAGCCGGTATCGATAAGAACGCCCACATTGTTGCTAGTTCCACCCCCAGCAACGCCATCTAGAGTGACTTGTACAGCAAGAGCCGATGGGGAGGAAACAGTGCTTCCGCCAATAATTTGAATACCGTTGTTACCAGTTCCTGTGCTTCCAATTCCACCAGTTCCGGCCATAAGCAAGTCGCCGGTATTAATGGTGATGGTTGAGTCATTGATATTGATACCATTATTGTTATCGGTTCCTGCTCCACCGAAACCTCTAATGATAATGTCGCCTGTTCCTGCAGTAGTTACCGATGACGTTGCAAGTATTTGAACCCCGTCATTGCCTGTGCCAGCACCATTGCTTGTTCCGGTAATGTTAATGTTTCCGCCTGTACCAACTCCTGAGGAAACTGTGGATAGATTAACAATGCTCACACCAACATTATTATTTCCCGTTCCTAAACCTTGTCCGGTGATGTCGATTTCGCCTGTGCTAGAAGTTACGGATGATGCATCAATATTTACGCCAACATTGTTATCGGTCCCTTCGCCGCTGATGCCTGAAATGTCAATCTGTCCTGAAGCAGAAGTGGAAACAACAGCTCCATTAAATATTTGGACGCCATCATTATTTGTCCCTTCACCTAAACTGGAACCAATCAGATCGATATTGCCGCCAGTAGTGACGGTTGTTGTAGTTACTTGGGCTCCATTGTTAATACTAATACCAGCATTGTTATTCCCTAAACCTTTTCCTAAACCTGTAATCGCAATTGGAGCTGTATTTGCTGTCACTGTTGCGGAATTGTCAATCAGAACCCCAAAGTTATTGTCAGTTCCATCAGCGCCAGCAGTACCTTGGATAGTCACGGAGGCTACACCAGTGTTATCGCTATTGCTTACCAATGCAGTCGCACCATTGATTACGACACCGTTGTTCCCTGTTGCAGTAGCAATACCACCTGTACCTGTAATGTTAAGATCGCCTAAGTTTGTATTGACTGTAGAGCTATCAATTTCTACCCCAATATTGTCACTTAAACCAGTACCTGCAGTACCTGTTAAGAAAATTGTTCCTAAGTTAGTGGATCTGACGGTCGCTGAATCAAGTATAGCAATACCATTGTTGTCAGTATCAGCAGCACCGCCTGATCCTCCGATACCATTAATGGTCAGATTCCCATCGACAGTTTGTACAAGGGTTCCGGCATCTTCGATGAGAACACCATAGTTTCCACCGCCCACAGTGAAGCCGCCTATACCATCAAGAGTAATAGTTCCTGCACCTACAGTTGTTATTGTAGCACCGCCAAAAACGTGAATTCCAATTGAGTTGCCACCATAACCTTGGAGAAAGTAGCTTGAAGGTGAGGCTGAAGTGATTGTCGTTCCAGTTCCACCAATAATTATTTCGCCGATGTGAACGTCACCAAAGAATCCTGTGGTGACATACAAGTTACCTGCTCCCATAGTAATGCTAGAGCCAGTATTCATTGTGAATGTCGCATCACCAGCATCTCTATTTGCAGCGATAGCGCTTTCATCGTTGATGATCGCTGTTAAACTGACAGCTGCCCCTGTACCGGTAAAGTCAATTCCACGGCTAGCATTTAATATAATGGACCGACCGGCTTGCAGATTTAGGGGAAATAGTGCCCCTGGAGCAGTTAAATTATCTACAAGAGTAATATCGGTATTTGCTTGCAGAGTTACGGCACTTAACGCTAGTTGCGCAGCGATAGCGGTAGGGTCAATTGTTTGAGTTAATCCTGGATTGGATGCATATGTCTGACCTGTGACGGGATTTGCACCCCCTGTTTGGATCAAAATATTTTTAGGATCCAATAGAAGTGATCCTACTTCACCTTCAGGGGCTGTAAGGTCAGCGAGGCCATAATAACCTAGATTTTCTTTGCCAGATACTTCTGCAAAGCCCCCGTGACCACCTTCTGGACCCCCTCGAGCGCTAATATTTCCACGGAAATCTGTTGTATTGTCCGACCAGACGATGACAGTTCCGCCATTGCCGGTAATAGTGGCATCGGCATTGATTGTTGCTCCGGTATTAACAAAAGTGACTTGGGCGTTTTTGATTTCTGTATTCTTGCCTTGGTAGTCACCACCAATTAAAATTTTCCCGCCACCATATTCTCCGGAAGCTTCAATTTTTGCATCTTCCCAAACAGTTACAGTTTCCCCTAAAACGTGGATATCACCGCCCGTCTTATTGCTGTTTTTAGCTTTTAAGGTTCCGCTGACGGATGTACGTCCAGAATCAGCAACTAGGAAAATACGACCATTTCTTTCTTCGACACCTGTAGCTTCAACTCTACCTGTGGTGTTAATTGCCATCTTAAAGGCATTGCCATCGGCCTTAAGTTCAGCCTGAATGGCATTAATGACCCCTGAATGTTCGAGAGCAGCACCCTCTTGTTGAACTGCATCACTGTTTAATTTGGCTTTAATGTAAATGCGTTCATTTCCAGAAGGCTTAATGATGACATCTTGTCCTGCAGCTAAACCTGCGAGACCATTTGGAGCATTGATTTCTCCAGTATTTTGAACAACATAACCGATCAGCAAGACATCGCCGTCTCTACCACGGATCGTTCCCATGTTGACAACAGATGCTTTTGAATCACCTTTAAAATTGAGTTCAAGTCCTTCAAGAAACTGATCATTGCTTAGATCTAATGTGGAAGCTACAAAACCTGCAGTATCAACGACAGCGCCTTCACCAATTAAGATACCGTTTGGGTTAATGAGGTAAACCTTACCATTGGACTCTAGAAGTCCCATTAGTCGGCTAGGATCTAGACTTGTGACACGGTTTAATACTCCCGCTGAAGCGTGGGGTTGAATAAATTTTGTGAGTTCCCCTTTTTCAATAGAGAATTTTTCCCAATTGATAATTGTTCCTGAATCGGTTTTAATGAACAATTGTCCTTTCGCAGGATTTTCAAAGGCGGCTTTACCTGCCATGACAATGGGGTTGACCGGATTACCATAGACAATCGAAGATTTGCATGCCAACAAGGCTGCAAGGATGTAGAAGTTCGTTCTTTTTATCGCGGAGTTTTTCCGTTTCTTCTTCATTAATTCCTCGTTCCTCTATTTTTATCCTACCAATTCCAACCCAAAGCAATACCTGCTTCATCCAAACTGCTGCGGAGTGTGACTCTACCACTTCCAAAGAATGTTGGGATCGAATCTTCCCTTCCGTTTACTTTACCTTCAAATCCATGAGCGTAATAGGCTGTAATTTCAAATGCGCACCATTCAAAACTTGCTCCTACCGTTGCAGTGTTTGTGATCGTTTCCATCGTGAGCATATTCAGGAAAGTTTGGGATGTACTGACAGGTTTATTTCTAAAGCGATAACCGGCACGAACAGTAAAGCAATCCCAGAAATTCCAAGCTACGCCAAATTTCAGGGCTGTTTGATTTCTCCATCCAAACCCTGGTCCGAATGATCTTCCAAAATCTGAAGTTTCGTCCATTAAGATCGCATTGATCAATGCGGGTTCACCGTTGTTTCCAAAAGCGGGAACTCTTCTCCATTTTTTGTTTTCTATGTCAAAAGTGAAAATCAGTTGTGGAAAAGGCCTTACAGCAATTCCTCCGGCAATGATTTGTGGGCTATCCACTTTTCCATCATCCGCTAAGAACCCTTTGTAACGGGTAAACTTCTTCATGGAAGTTTGGGGAGTGTACATCAACCCTATTGAGAAGCATGGGTTAACATTCCATAGCCAGCCAATCGACCCTGAGATACCCCAGCTATTATCTCCACCTTGATTAGTGAAATCATTAGGGTGAGTTGAGATTCCATCACTGGCTAAAGTTTGCAATCCTTTAACATTGACATGTGCGTAGTTGAAGTTAATTGCTCCACCGATCGAATGATTTTCGATTTGGAATGCGATGACGGGAGCCACAATGTAGTTTGAGTAGGACATTTCCAGGTCTGAAGTTCCTAGGATGAAAAAGGGATTATCATATCTAGTATGAAATGAAAATTTTTCATAGCCCATGAGGCCAATAGAAAAGTGAGTATCGAAGTAAAGGAAGTTAGCGTTATATCCTGCGCTTCCATAGCCATAATTCTTTGTTTCAAAAGGGTCAAAGGTTCCGTTAACGGGAAGTGGGACATTATTGATGATATCTCCGGAGATTATAGTTTCACCGTCATATCTTTTTCCAGCAATTCCAATATCAAATCTGTTGCCAATCCAGGCCATGCCTGCAGGGTTGTAAGCCCCTGCTAATGAATCTTGAGGATAGGCTACACCAGTCCAGCCCATCCCCATGGCCTTAAAGCTATCTACTTCGGCTTCAAGAGGGTTAGGTCCCAAAAGAAAGTTTGTAAGTAGCGTTACCGCAGTAAGAAATGTCGATCGTAATTTCATAAAACTTCGTTTACTTTAAGTATTTAACGAAGTTCTACTCATAACAAATAGAATTTGATTTTGACAACTTAAAAAAAGGATGAAGGATGAAGGATGAAGGATGAAAGATGGGTAATAAGGATGAAGGATGAAGGAGGAAGGATGAAATTTTTTGTATAAAACGCTTGATTAATCAATAACAAAGACCTATCGATTCAAGGATCCTTCATCCTTTGGCTTATGGAAACGGTTATAGACTTGGCGCTTTGGGATGCCGCGCATTTCAGCGGTGGCTTTGATGGCTTCTGATTTTTCCATGCCGTATTCTTTCATGAGATGTTCGACATGCTCTTCGATGGTGAGTTCAAGCCATGATTGATCTTTCTCTGCGCCTTTAATGAGTAGGACAACCTCACCTTTTATTGGATGGGTCAACAATTCTTCAGCGGTTCCTCGCAGAACTTCCTCAAATTTTTTCGTTAGCTCGCGAGCGATTCCTAACTGACGAGTGGAGTCAATAGAATGAATAAGCTTCAAGGTTTCTTCGATTCTGTGAGGGGATTCGTAACAAATTGAAGTACCGGGAAATTGGAGGCAGCTTTGAAGAACTTTCTTTTTTTGCTGCTCTGCTTTTGGTAGGAACCCAATGAATTGGAAGTGGTTAGAATCAAAACCTGAACAGACAAGCCCTTGAATTAAAGCGCATGCCCCAGGGATCAAAGTCCACGGAAGATTCTCTTTTAAAAGGCGTTGGGTGATCGCAAATCCAGGATCGCAAATTCCAGGAGTTCCGGCATCTGTAATAATCCCTATCGTTTTACCATTTTGCAAATCTTCAACGACGGAATCTTCGGCTTGCTTTTCATTGAACTGATGAAAGCTCTTCAATGGTTTATGAATTTCATAATGTTTCAGCAAGGTCAAACTATGACGCGTATCTTCGCAAAGAATGTAATCACAATTTTTCAGAACTTCAACAGCTCTGTAGGTCATATCGCTTAGATTGCCAATTGGAGTTGCGACCAAGTAAAGCAAAGATCACCTTGATCAAGAGATTAAGGAAAGGTGGCACCCAGATTCGAACTGGGGGATGGAAGCTTTGCAGGCTTCTGCCTTACCACTTGGCCATGCCACCGAGAAATGAACGTTATACAAAAAATTAAACCTTAAAGTCAAACAAAAAAAGAATTTTCATCGAATTTCTAGCGTTGACTAAACTCTACGCGTTACTAGACCGTTACGACGATTTTTCCGAATTGCTTGTTGGACTCAAGATGCTTATGCGCATCCACCATCTGATCAAACTTGAAAACTTTTTTGTCGATGACCGGTTTTAACTTTCCAGTCGTCAATCCATCGATAATAAACTTTTTCGCTTTATCAAATTTTGTTGGGTCACTCAAGGCTTCAAATAGAACATAGCCTCTTAACGTTAAACTTTTGAAAAGTGCGTCGAAAAGGGGTAAAGGTGTCGGTTCAGGACTTAGTGCACCATACAATATCATGATCCCATACTGGGACATTGCTTTGCTTAGTTCAAGTATTGTAGGGCCTCCCACTGGATCAAAAACAACTCTGACCCCTTTGCCGTTCGTGATTTTCATCAAGGTTTTCTCAATAGGCTCATCTTGAGTCACCACCACATGTGCTGCACCAACCTCTTCTAAGGCTTTTTTCTTTTCGTTTGTCCTGGTTAGAGCAATCGGCTTAGCACCGACTAAATTACAGATTTGGATCGCTGCGATTCCGACACTGCTAGAAGCTGCAGGAATCACAACGTAGTCACCTTTGTAAATATTAGCTACTTCGACTAAAGCACCGTATGCTGTTAAATACTGCATCCACGCTGCTGCTGCCTCGTTGAAAGATAAGTTGGCAGGATGTTTGATCACAAAGTAAGCTGGCACGTTGACCAGTTCGCCATAAACGCCCCACTTCCCTTGATTCGGCGGAGGTGCTACACTTACGGCATCTCCAACTTTTAACCCTTTGACATCTTTTCCAAAAGACTGCACAACTCCCGCCGCTTCATATCCAAGTTTTGAAGGAAATTCAGGTTGGTCAAGATACTTTCCTGAGCGAAACATTGATTCTGCACGATTGAGTCCTAATGCTTTAGTTTGAATTTGCACTTCATCATCTTTCGGGGGAGCAACATCAATCTGATCGATTTGTAATACTTCAGGTCCGCCGGTTTTATGGAATCTAATAACTTTTGTCATGGTGAAGCCTCAATTGGGTTTGAAAACTCAAATTACCAAGAGGAAGATTTAACGCAAAGCATTGATAACTTTCTTGTTGAAAAAAGTTAGAAAAGTTAATCTGACCCTCTTTCTATTAGAGGTTTAAGATGCCTTTTTCGACTGTCGCTGAAATGGCGAGGCTTATGCATTGCACAAGCAATTCACACAATGCTGTGAAAGATGTTTGTATTGATTCTAGGTTGTTAAAAGCTGGCGATGTCTATTTTGCATTGCCCGGAGATAAGGTGGATGGTCATATATTCCTTAAGGAAGTTTCTGAGAAGGGAGCTTCTGGCGCTGTAGTTCTACAATCTTACTCTGGACCCGATTTTGGGTTGCCTCTGGTTAGATCAAGAGATGTGTTGGCCTCTTTGCAATTACTTGCAAAAGTTGTTCATCAAATGAGAAAGCCTCGCGTAGTAGCTATTACAGGTTCAATTGGAAAGACGACAACAAAGGAATTCATTGCAACTTTGTTGCGCCAAAAATATCGTGTAGGATGTTCTCCAGGGAATAGTAATTCGCAAGTGGGCCTTCCTCTTACCATCTTGAATCATGCTAAAGCTGACGATGAAATTTTAGTGTTAGAGATGGGAATGACACATCCAGGCAATATTTTGGGATTGCTTAAGATTGCGCCTCCTGAAATTGCGGTGCTAACAACAGTGCAGCTAGTACATGCAGTTAACTTCGAAAGCATAAACGATATCGCAATCGCAAAATCGGAAATCTTCACGCACCGTGAAACTAGAATAGGGATTTTAAATCATGACATCTCTAATTATGAACAAGTTTGTTGCGTTGGAAATTGCGTTAAACAATCATTCTCTGTGGTGAACAGGAATGCAGATTATTATCTTCATGCAGATGGAGATAAGCTTACAATAGATTTTCATGGTCAATCGACAAACCTAGGAAAGCTTAATGTTCCTGGAAATCATTTTAGAATGAATTTTCTTGCAGCTGCTGCGGTGGCACGTGCCCTGAACTTAAGCTGGGAAGAAATCCGTAGTGGGATGGAGCTTTTGGAATTGCCTGAGGGAAGGATGCAACTTGTTGAAAAAAATGGAATTCTATTTGTCAATGATTCCTATAATGCTGCCGAACTGTCATTGAAAGCTGCCCTGAAATGTATTCCTGAACCTAAAAAGGGTGGGAGAAAAATTGGGGTGATCGGCGAGATGTTCGAGCTTGGGAAATTTTCAGAGGGTTGTCATAAAGCTGTGGGTGAATTTGCTTTGAAGCATGTTGATAAGCTTATCTGCATGGGGAAAGGGTGCCAGCCGATTGTAGACTTATGGAAAAATCAGGGAAGGCCTGTTGAATTTCATTTACAAAGACAAGAGGTACTTGCTGCATTGAAACAGGAAGCTAAACCAGGGGATGTAGTTTTATTAAAAGGTTCTAGAGGCAATCAATTGTGGAAGGTACTTGAGGAATTTTAACCCAAAATGATTTTTTTCTTTGTTCATGTTTTTAGAAATTGGTTAGGAATTAAAGTTCCAGCCGTATTCACTTATTACTCAACACGAATGATCTTGGCTTCTATTACAGCTCTTGTCATCAGTATCTTTCTGGGACCTTACTTCATTAAGAAACTTTACGAGCTAAAAATTGGACAGCCTATCAGAACTGAAGATTGCCCTCTTTTAGGGCAGTTACATCAAAAGAAAAAGGATACTCCTACGATGGGAGGGGTATTAATCCTATTCTCTATGGTGGTCTCCCTGCTTCTTTGGATGGATTTAACCCATGTTTTTACCCTAATATTGTTGGCTACAACAATTCTATTGGGATTTATTGGGGGGTATGACGATTTCCTGAAGTTGAAATACAAAAATCCAAAAGGGTTGTCTGCCAGAATGAAGATGGGATTTCAGTTTTTATTGGGCGGACTTATTGCTACCTATATGCTTTATCCTCACGCTCCAGCAGCAACCGAAGCGGTGGCCTCTTGGTTTTCAGCACCCTCAATAAAAGACAGTGTTGCTTCCGAACCCATTTCGATTCCATTGCAAGAGTTTGCATCCAGAGTTTATATCCCATTCTTTAAAGATCCTGTCATTCAATTTGGAGGAATCGGTCTATTAATTGCTGCACTCTTTATTATGTTTACGATTGCTGGAGCCTCTAATGCAGTCAATTTGACCGATGGTCTAGATGGTTTAGCCGCGGGATGTTTGATTATTGTCGCAAGCTCTTTAGCACTATTTGCTTTTGTTTCGAATCATATCGAATTAGCCAGTTATTTAAACATCGTTTATGTCGAGGGGAGCGGAGAAATTGCGATTTACATGAGTGCTTTCGTAGGTGCCTGCCTTGGATTTCTTTGGTACAACAGTCATCCAGCCCAAGTTTTCATGGGCGACACGGGCTCTTTGGCATTGGGTGGAATCATTGGTGTTTCTGCAGTTTTATTAAAAAGAGAATTGCTTTTAGGTTTGATTGGCGGTATTTTTGTGGCGGAAGCGATGTCTGTGATCTTGCAAGTTGCCAGCTATCGGTATCGGAATAAAAAGCGAATTTTTTTGATCGCCCCCTTGCATCATCATTTTGAATATAAAGGGTGGCCTGAAACAAAAGTGGTGATCCGTTTTTGGATTATAGGTCTATTGCTGGCGATCATTGGAGTCGCTTCTTTAAAGTTTCAATAATTGAGGAATCCAGTGCAGAACCGTTCTAAAAGTCTTGTATTAGGTTTAGGAATAAGTGGAAAGGCCGCCGCGCGGTTTTTGCTTGCACATGGACATGAAGTTTGGGGCACAGATAGAAACCGTGAGATGCTGGCTAAAGATCCTGTGATCCTTGAGTTGAAGAAAAAAAAATTCCATCCCCAACATGAAGAAGACCCGTTAGATCTTTCCCAATTTCAACAGATTGTTGTTTCACCTGGATTTCCACCCGATCACCCGCTCTGTATGAAAGCAAGAAAACTAAATATCGAGATGATCGGTGAAGTAGAGCTCGCTTGCCGAAATCTTAAACAAGAGATAATTGGGATTACAGGTACGAATGGAAAAACTACTGCCACATTATTGACAGCTCATGTTCTTAACAAGTGCGGCATACCTGCCAGAGCATTGGGGAATGTGGGTGTTCCCATCACTGAAGAGTTATTGAAAGGAAATCATAGTGAAGTCATTGTTGCTGAGTTGAGCTCCTTTCAGCTGGATACAATGAAAGCACCTTCATTGTCAGCAGCAGTTGTTCTGAATATTACCCCAGACCACTTGGATAGATATGGTACAATGGAGAACTACGCTAAATCAAAACTTCATATCTCTAAATTGTTAAAGCCAGGTGCACCATTTTATCTGTATGAAGATATTGCAAAGGAATTTCCAATCCTGACGAAGCCTGTCCATTATTCTACCTATGGTTATGAACTCGCAAGCACCTTGCGTACTGACATGAAGTACATTTACAAAAATGATGAGAACATTGGAATGCTGCCCTATTTTTTGAGGAAGTCGCAAAATCATGATTTAGAAAATATTTTAGCTTCTTTTGCGATGGTGGAAAAATATGGCATTTCTATTCAAAAGTTCTTCGAAGCTCAAGCCACATTTGTAAAACCCCACCACAGAATCGAATACGTCAGAAGATTTTCTGGAGTGGATTATTATGATGACAGCAAGGGAACAAATATCGACGCGGTCGTCCGTGCCGTAGAATTTTTAGATGGTCCCATTGTACTAATCGTCGGAGGAGTTGACAAAGGAGCTCCCTACACTCCTTGGATCAATGCCTTCAAAGGCAAGGTCAAGGCGATTGTAGCCATTGGGCAAGCCGCTCCCAAGATGGAGTCACAGTTAAGCCAAGCTTTTTCATTTAAACGATGCGAAAGTTTAGAAGATGCCGTTAATGAGGCTTCAAAAGCTGCTGTAAAAGGAGATAAAGTATTATTGTCACCAGGTTGTTCAAGTTATGACATGTTCCGTGATTATGCCCATCGTGGGCAGGAATTCCAGCGCCTGGTCAACCAAATGAGTGTTTCAGGAGTCACAACATGAACAGAAAAGATATTATTATCATTTCGGTCTTAATAAATGCTGCGCTGTTAGCCGTGCTATTCATCACAGCAACACACAACGATGAAGGTATTTTAGAGAGGGATGATGGTGCTCGAACAGCTTATAATAGTCTGCAGCCATTACAAGACACGCAGGAGACATCCTATAACCAGCCTGAAATGGAACCTTATTTAACTGAAGCGCAGGTGCCTTTGGATGAAGTTGACCATGCAATTCGTGATTACGTGCCAGATGAAGCCCTTCCATTGGAGTCACCACAAGTTGTTGCGACACTTCCAGATCCTGTTTCAGAGGAAACAAAGTCCTCAAGATCTACTTCTCAGCACTATGTCGAAGTCACAGTGAAGAAAGGCGATATCCTCGAAAAAATTGCAAAGTCCAATGGAACCACTGTTCAAGCAATTAAAGAGGCAAATAAACTTTCAAACGATAAGCTTAAAATTGGTCAGGTCTTAAAAATACCTGCAAAAACTGGCGGAGAAAAAATTGCTGAAGCTTCCAAACCTGTAGTTAAAGAGACAGCGTCTACTCCCACATCAACAGATCCAGTTTATTACACGGTTAAAAGTGGCGACAACCCTTGGAAGATCGCTAAGCAGTTTGGAGTAAAATTCGACGACATATTGAAATTGAACAATATGACCGAAGAACAAGCACGTAAAATGAAAGTCGGGGACAAGATCCGCGTAAAATAGTTTAGAAAGGATGAAGGATGAAGGATGAAGTATGAATTTATTACATGGTTTTTTCATCCTTCATCCTTCATCCTTCATCCTTTGATTTATGGGAAGTTATGATTAAGCCTGCTGTTGGTATTGTTGGCCTAACTGCTAGCATGATTTTTACTTTGGGCATTGTCATGATTTTCAGCGCTACTTCTGCTGAGGTGCTTGACCATGCCTTGAATAAAAGCACATACAATACGATTTCTCGTCATCTTTTATATGCAGTCGCTGGTTTGGCAATGGGCTATGGTATTTGGAAATGGGGATATCAAAAAGTTTTGTCCTACAGCCCTTACCTTCTAGCTATTTTCACTTTCTTTCTAATATTAGTGTTAATTCCAGGAATTGGTAAAGAGGTCAATGGCTCCAAACGATGGATTTCTCTCCTTGGTCTTTCCTTCCAACCCTCAGAGTTTGTGAAATATTTAGTTCCGGCTTACTTCATTCATCGTTACTTAGAATTCCCAGAAGGTCATATTCCTTTTAAAGAATTTCTAAAACTAGTAGGAATTCTTAGCATTCCCATGGGCCTTATTCTCATTGAGCCTAATAATGGAACAACGGCAGTCATTGGAATGGCCCTATTGGTCCTTTGCTGGTTAACATGTATCCCATTTAAGTATTGGGCTTGGCCATTGCTAGGGGCCATTTTAATTGGTGGAGCCTTTGCAGCAAATTTAGGTTACGTTTCAGCAAGGTTGAAGGTCTATATGAATCCTGAAATTGACCTCAAAGGAAAAGGGCATCAACCTTATCAAGCAAAAATAGCTGCAGGTTCTGGAGGAATCCTGGGAAAAGGACCTGGAAATAGCTTACAAAAGCTGAGTTATCTTCCCGAAGCACAAAATGATTACATCGCAGCAATCTACGCAGAAGAATTTGGCTTTATTGGAATATTAAGCCTTATCATTATGTATATGGCATTGGCTTATGGAGGGTTTCGCATTGCCGGAGAATCCATAGACCCTGCCGGTTTTTACTATGCAGGAGCTATTACATTTCTTATCACGTTTCAAGCCTTTCTAAATTTAGGAGTTGTTTCGGGCTTATTGCCCAGTACAGGACTAAATTTACCCCTTTTTAGCCAAGGTGGAACATCGCTTCTAGCAAATATTATAGGTCTCTCTTTACTTTTAAGCATTACTAAGGAACCCATTCATGCCACATAAAAGGATATTGATTACAGCTGGAGGAACCGGAGGACATATTTATCCTGCTGTAGGTTTGGCAAAACAATTAGAAGAGTGTGACATCCTTTTTGCAGGTGGAAAGCTTTCTACGAACAAATTTTTTTCCAACAGCGGATATAATTTTAAAGAGGTTTCCTGCGCAAATCTTCCTTTCAGTAGGCCATGGAAACTCCCTTTGAACCTTTTTAAAATTGCAAAAGGCGTTTACCAAAGTTTAAGTGTTATAAGGCAATACAATCCATCCGTCGTTGTGGGTTTTGGAAGTTTTTATACGTTGCCTATTCTTATTGCAGCAAAGCTGAAAGGCATTCCTATAGTATTGCATGAACAAAATCGACCTTTAGGAAAAGTCAACCGTTATCTTGCGCCTTATGTCGATGCGGTTTGTGTGCATTTCCCAGATACATCTTCCACAACACCACTAGAAGTCGTTGGAATGCCGCTAAGGAAAGGATTCAAAAAAGGCTCTCTTTCAAGAGAGGCAGCGTTTGCAAAATATGGATTAGACCCAAAAGTTTTGACTATTCTTGCTTTTGGTGGATCACAAGGAGCTCAAAGACTAAATGAACTTATATATGAGGCTGCTAAAGAGCTTAAAAGAATTCCAAAATTCCAGATCGTACATTTTACAGGTGAAAAGTCCACTCTGACAAAAGCTCATTATGATGCAATCGGCATTCCCTCTTATGTTGCCCCGTTTGAATCACAGATGGAATATGCTTGGCATACCGCAGATATTGCTGTCAGCAGATCTGGTGCATGTACTATTGCAGAACAAATTGAATTTGAAGTTCCTGGCGTTCTTGTCCCGTTTCCTTATGCGACCGATTTGCATCAGGACTCTAATGCAGAATTCGCAGCAGAAAAAGTGGGTTTTTCAACGGTGCTAAAGGAAGCGGAATTAACACCTAAAAAATTAGCTGAGGCCATTACGGACATTCACGCAACACTCACAGAAAAAAAAGAAAAAGTACGCAAATATAAAGCCTCGAGAAAAAGCAAAGACTTTAAGGAAATCGTTTTGCAACATGTGAAGAAATTTTGAAGACAGAATTCAGAAGTTTGAAGAAATCCATCATTCTGAATTCTAACTTTTAATAATAAAGGATTAATAATGATTACGAAATGCCATTTCATCGGAATAGGCGGCATTGGCATGAGCGGTCTCGCCAAATTGTTGCTAAATCAAAATGTACAGGTGACCGGTAGCGATATTGCTAGTAGCGCGAATACTTTAGCATTAACTCAAGCAGGTGCTAAAATTTTTATCGGGCATTCTGCTGGAAATATTCAGCCTGGAGTTCCTGTGGTATACAGCAGTGATATCTCCTTAAATAACCCTGAACTTGAAACCGCCAAAAAACTCCAATGCCCCCTCTGGCACCGTTCAGATCTTTTAAACGAGATCATGCAAACCTACAAACCCCTTGTTATTTGTGGAACTCATGGCAAAACAACAACCACATCATTATTGACAGCGACTTTGATGGAAGCGGATTATCAGCCAGCCTATGCTGTAGGAGGAATCGTCAATCAGCTTGGATCTAACGCAGGAGATGGTCAAGGGGAGTATTTTGTTGCAGAAGGGGATGAAAGCGATGGGACATTTTTAAAGTATAATCCTTATGGAGCTATTGTCACAAATATCGACCTCGATCACATGAACTATTATAAGACGGAAAAAAATTTGATCGATGCATTCCAAGAATTCATCCAGAAAGTTTCCTCCAAATCCCATTTGTTCTGGTGCAAGGATGATGCTCGCTTAAACAAACTTCATCCACCTGGCGTAAGCTACGGATTTTGCCCAGAAAGTGATCTCCGGATTGACAACTTCAAACAGACTGGGTGGAACCAAACATACGATATTTATTACGAGGGCAACCATTACAAAGATATTCTCGTCAACCTTACAGGAAAACATAACGCTCTTAACTCTGCTGCAGTATTTGGGCTCGCGATAAAACTAGGAATCCAAGAAGTGGATATCCGAATTGCACTCAAACAATTTGGTGGAGTCAAACGGCGCTGTGAGAAAAAAGGGGAATCGCATGGGATCGAAATTTATGATGACTATGCCCACCATCCCACTGAAATTGAAACAACGCTAAAGGCTATTCGCGATGCCATCAAAGAACGAAGATTGATCGCAATATTTCAACCTCACCGTTATACAAGGATGCAATATTGCTTAGGCTCCTTCGGTTCTTGCTTAAAAGATGCTGATGAAATTATTGTCACAGACCTGTATACCGCCGGGGAAAATCCCATTACAGGGGTCACAACGGAAGCGATCGTCAAAGAAATACAGGATAACCATAAGACAAAGGTTCTATATATCCCCCGTGATCAACTTTTAAGCTATCTGATCAAACATTGCGTGCCGCACGATGTAGTTGTCACGCTAGGAGCCGGGGACATCACAAAACTTGGATCTGAATTGGCACTCCATTGGAAAATGCACCCACCACGCAAACTCGTGGTTGGAATGATTATTGGAGGTCAAACAGTCGAACATGAAGTGTGCCTAACTTCTGCCAGATACTTCAACGATTGCCTAAGCTCAGATCTTTATGATGTGCACTTTTTCTCTATCTCAAAACAAGGGAAATGGTCTGCAGGGGAAGCCGCTTCACAGGTGATAAAACAAAAACTAAAATCTGTGCCTGAACCTTCCCACCCAGAAAAAATTCCCGGAGACGTGCTTGTAGAACTCCAAAAATGTGATATTATTCTGCCTGTTCTTCACGGAACTTACGGAGAAGATGGTACCATTCAAGGGCTCTTTGAAATGCTCGGGATTGCTTATATGGGTTGCGGCCATGAAGCTTCTGCAATCAGCATGAACAAGGCGGTTACAAAAAAGTTGTTGATGTTGGCAAAGATACCAACGCTTCCCTTTGTAGATTTTTCCAGCGCTGATTGGGCACAAGAAAAACAAAACATCCTTGAAAAAATTAGAAATGAACTTAGATATCCACTTTTCGTTAAACCAGTCCATCTAGGTTCCTCTATTGGGGTCAGAAAAACGACTAACGAAAAAGAGCTTATCAGTGCAATTGAGAACGCATTTGAATATGATACCCATATTCTAGTTGAAAATGGTGTAACTGCCAGAGAAATTGAGTTTTCTGCTTTAGGGAATGATTTTGTCAAAGTGTTTCCACCCGGAGAGGTTCTCACGGATGGAGAAGTCTACGACTATGAGTCGAAATACAGTGCAAATGCAAAGCCTGCAGACGATATTGCCAAATTGACCGCAGAACAAGTTTCAGAGGGGATAGAAATCGCAACAGCCGCTTTCAAAGCCGTTGGAGGACAAGGGATGGCACGCGTTGATACTTTTCTTGATAAAGATGGGAAATTTTGGCTGAATGAAATTAATCCTATCCCAGGATGTACTCCTAATAGCCTATATCCACGCATTTGCCATGTAAATGGTATTAATGGATCCTCATTGATCAATCAATTGATTATTTTAGGCCTTCAAAGGCGCCGTAGAAGAGATCATTTAAAGGTATGAAAACATATACCATGCTTAAAGGGGTCTCAGTTATCCTTTTAATAACATTGATGATTTCAGGGATACCGTGGATGGCATGGGTAGGATATGGACTTTATCTGCATTGGCGGGCTCAAGATCCTGCCAATCAGATTGTCGCTATCGTTCAGAAAAGTCCTGACAATGGAATTCTTAAGAATGGTTATCTTGCCGAATTGCTCGATCTCTCTTATGATAGTGCAAAAAATCTTTTCAATTTCAGCACAAATGAAGCGCAAAGGAAGTTGCTCCAATCCCCATTAATAAAATCTGCGTCGGTCTCTAAAATACCCCCCGGAACAATCTTTGTTGAATATCAAGCTCGCAAACCGGTTGCATTTTTAGGCGATGTCTCAAATACAGCTATCGATGATGAGGGTGTCATATTTCCTTTTAAGCCGTTTTTTACTCCCAAAAAACTCCCCGAAGTCTTTCTTGGTGTCTATCAAATGGAAGACGAGCCCACATTGAGTTGGGGGAAAACAATTTCAGGCGAAAGGTTGCAACTTGCTCTCCAAATGCTTAAACAGGTCCCAAAAGAGATCGATGGAAATTTTAAGATCAGAAAAATAGACCTTTCTCATATAGACTCATCGAGCTATGGACAAAGAGAAATTGTCATAATCCTTGAAAATCAAATCCCAACAGTCGAAAATGGAGGGAATAACTCTCGACCTTTATGGATTTATCTAAGATTGAACAGCGAGAATTACCTAAATGCGATTAGGCATTTTCGAGAATTACAAAAGAGTTTAATATTCAATGAAAAGAAGCAGTCGCAGGTGGTAGATCTTAGAATTCCCCACTACGCATACCTTCAACAATTAAGGAGTCCATGAGCAATAAATATTCTGACCTAGTTGAAATACAATGGACTAGTGGCAGTCTCGATGAAGCTCGTAAAATTTCACGCTACTTAGTGCAAGAGCGGATCGTCGCTTGTGCTAAAATCACCCCATGGGTTGAATCCATTACAATGTGGAACAACCAACTAGAAACAACTCAAGAATCTAAAATAAGTCTTTATACTCAAATGTCTAAATACGAAAAAGTTAAAGAAGTAATACTACAAAATAGCAAATATCAAATCCCAGAGATCACCTGGAAAAGGATTGACGGGGGAAATGAGGAATACTTAAATTGGGTAATTGAAAGTACTCCGAGTAATTATGAACAAATTAAAACATAAGGAGATGTAAATTTTAATTCCGTTTCGATTAAAAATTAGTTGTGTTAAGATTCAAAATAGAATAAGAACGAGATAACATGTATGGCATCTTTAAATAAAGTAATCATTGCCGGACGTTTGACCCGAAAACCTGAGTTGCGCAAGACACCTAATGGCATTGCCGTAACCGATCTGCTCGTTGCTCTGAATAGAGAATTTGTGACTTTATCTGGCGAACGCCAACAGGAAGTTTGCTTTGTGGACGTAGTCGTCTGGGGAAAACAAGCTGAAACCTGCTCTCAAGTCCTGGACTGCTCATCTCCTGTTTTAGTTGAAGGCCGCCTTCAGCTAGATGTGTGGCATGGAAAGGATGGAGAAAAAAGATGTAAACTGCGAGTTGCTGCAGAAAGAGTCCAATTCCTGGAAAAGAAAAATTCCATGGAGAAAATTCCTGAACAACTTTGTGCTTCGCACACTTTTGAAACAGAAGATTAGTCGGAGTTTACTATGAAATTATCGGAAGGAGTCGTTGATATTAGAGAAGATAAAAAAGGGCCTATCCTAGTCCTCCACGTCAGAGGTAGACTAGACGCCATTTCTACTCCGAATGCTGAAAAAAAGGTTTTTGAACTTATCAACCGAGACCAGAATCAACTCCTCTTAGATATGGAAGGGGTTGATTATATCAGCAGCGCAGGGATGCGTATGCTCCTTTCGACTAGCAAAAAATTAAAAGCTTTACTAGGACAACTCGTCATTTGCTCCATCACACCCCATGTGATGGATGTTCTAAAAATGTCAGGGTTTGATCATGTATTAGATCTGGCTTCAACCCCTGATGAGGGGTTAAGCCATTTTAAAACTTGACTCGGATAAGAGGTGCTCTGTGAAGGAAAGTCCCACTGGCACTTGTGTCTCAGTTGAGAAAGAAGAGATCGAACGGATTTTTCTTGGACTTGCTGTCGAAGCCCAAAAACAAATTCCTGCAATTCAAAGAGTAAAGAAAAAAGTCATTGTCATTTCCGGTCCTACAGCTGTTGGAAAATCTGCCCTCGCCCTTCACCTCGCCAAAGAAATGGACGGAGAAATCATCTCTGCCGACTCCATGCAGGTCTATCGTGGAATGGATATCGGCTCTGCAAAGCCCACCAAAGCGGAAAGGGAAGAGGTCCCACACCATCTCATCGATATTAGAAATATCGACGAAATTTTTAATGTAGTCGATTTCTATTATGAAGCCAGACATGTTTGCCAACAGGTTCATGAAAGAAATAAAGTTCCCATTGTTGTTGGCGGCTCAGGATTTTACGTCCATTCCCTTCTATACGGCCCCCCAAGTGGTCCACCCTCTGTTCCAGAGCTTCGTGCAAAATTGGAACAAGAATTTGAGCTAATGGGTGCTGACTTTTTATTTGAAAAGTTGATGCAGCTCGACGCACAATATGCCTCTACAATCACTAGAAACGATAAGCAAAAGATTGTAAGAGCCTTGGAAATCATTCAACTCACGGGTAAAAAAGTGAGCAAACTTTCCTGGAAAGGAAGAAGAAAACCTCAAAATTTTGACTTTCACTGCTGGTTTCTCCACAGACCCAAAGATATCCTATATAAAAGGATAGAAAAGAGATGCGATCAAATGATCGAGGAAGGGTTGTTGAACGAGGTGATTGAACTTGAAAAGAAGGGCCTAAGGCAAAATAGCTCTGCTTGTCAATCGATTGGGTATAGGCAAGCTCTGGACTACTTTCTGACTCCTCAAACCCCTGAAGATTATAAGCGATTCCTGGAGAAGTTTAAGCAAGCTTCCCGTAACTACGCCAAAAGGCAGTTCACTTGGTTCAGGAAAGAACCCATGTTCCAGTGGATGGATATGGAGCTGCATGATCCTGAAGTTGTGATGGATATCATTAAACAGGAGTATGAGCGATCAATCTAGGAAGGATGAATTATGAAGGATGAAAGAGGAAAAAATATTTTAAATTTCATCCTTCATCCTTCATCCTTCATCCTTTGCTACATCCTTCATGCTTTTGTGAAGAATTCTATTCCGAAAAAAGAGGTTAAGCTTTACAATAAGAAGCTTTAAAACTTCTCTTCTAATAAGCAAAGAGAATTTAATTAATTTTTTACCTAAAGTCACCCCTTATGACTAACTTTTCAGAAAATCAGTCCGAATCCCAAAATGAAACTTTAGAAGAGATTACTGAAGTTTCTGAAACAATTACAACACCTCAGGGGAATGAGGATATGCAAGCAAATGAAAACGAGCAGCAGCACCATCATGAAGAGCATGAGCATCGCGAAAGCCATGGTCGACTCGTCCAATTTAAAAAAGAGATTGAGCAGTTGACTGATCCAGAGGCACGCTTGCAAAAGAGCATTGAATTCATGGAGTCTTCCCTTTCATTGAAAGGAAGTCCTGATTTCAGAAGCTTCTGGGATGTTCGTACACAGTGCTTAGAGTTATTTAAGGATAATATTTCTCCACTCATGCGTCAGCAAATGTGGGCAAAATTCAGCGAGCTTTCAAAAGAAGCTAGACGCTTAAAACAGATTTTAGATGAACAAAGCGCATTTGCTGCAGAGCAGATTGAGATTGCAATTCAAGCCCTAGAAGGGGATATCGCTAAATTTGAAGAGCAAGTTAAAGAAGCGCATCATCCTGAGAACTTCCCTCATTCAAGAGCCCTTGAAAAGCATCATTCATTCTTCATCGATGCACAGAAGCAGCTGAATATCTTGAATGCACAAGCTTCCAGAATCAATGCGCTTCGTAAAGAGCTTTTGAAAACTGAAATGCGCATTCGCCATAAAAATAAATTCTTCCAACGCCTTTCTGCTGCGGGTGATGCTGTTTTCCCAAAAAGAAAAGATATCATTAAGCATGTGAGCGATACATTCATGGCGGATGTGGATGCATTTATTGCTTCAAACTTTAATAATGATGAATTTGTCGAGCCACTGTTTGCTATGCGTGATGAAATAAAGACGCTTCAGGCGATGGCAAAACTTCTGACTTTGAACACACAGACGTTTAATCAGTCAAGACTTCGCCTCAGCGAATCTTGGGACAAACTCAAAGCTTTTGAAAAAGAACGTAAAAAGTCTAGAGCCCAGCAGAAGACCATCTTTAAGCAGAATGCTCAAGTAATTTTTGACAAGATTGTCAATATGACAAATGAGTTCAAAGAGAATAATGTTACTGTGTCTAATGCGTTTGTAGCGATGGACGAAATTGTCTCTGAAATGCGACGCACAGAGCTTGGCCGTGATGAGCTGAAAGAACTTCGCAATGAGCTCAGCAACCTACGTAGACTTGTGCAGGAAAAAGCGCAAGTAGAAGAAGAGCATAGAAATCAAGTTGAAGCAGAAAAAGAGCGTCATAAGCGTGAAAAAATTCAAGTTTTAAAACAAAAGCTTGAAACTTTGGTAGACTCTTCTGCAGGTAACGATGCGGATTCAATCACAAAAGATCGTGAAGAGATCTCCAAAGAGATTGCTGCTGCAGCTGCTACAAAGGCAGAGAAGCAAGAATTTGAGCGTCTTTTGAAGAAGCTTCGCGATATAGCTGCGGAGAAAAAAGAGCAAGCACTGATGTCCTTGCCGAATGACAAGCGTCAAGCTTTAGAGCAGTTGAAAGAACTTCTGAAGCAACGCAAAGACCGTCGTCAGCAGATCAAATTGCAGCTAGAGCAGTTCCGCAAATCGAGTGGATCTTCCAATTTGGATATTGAGGCGGCCATGTCGGTCAATGCTCAGATCCAGACAGAGAAGGAAAACCTTGAAAAAGCTAATCAAGGTATCCGCGAAATCGAAATCAAAATCTCCGAACTCGAATCAAATCTATAATAGATATAGATAAAGGCCGTTTTGCTTTAGTAACGGCCTTTTTCTTTTTCTTTTTCTTTTTTCTTTTTTCTTTAAGTTTGTGCAGAATTTTTACACAGAGGTACAGAGGTACACAGAGGTGGGTGGTGGTTTGTGGTGGGTTAAGTTTGTGTAGCATTTTAACGCAAAGACGCAAAGGCGCAAAGAGAGGGAAGGGGGAGAGGCTTATAGGGTGTTAAGTTTGAGTGGAGTTTTTACGCAGAGGCGCGGAGGCGCAGAGGTTCGCAGAGGTGTAGGGAGCGGGTTGTAGTGCTTAGAACTGTTAGCTTTTGCGAGTGCCTTTAGTTCTGCCGAGGAACGGGCAGAACTAATGGTACTCGCAAAAGCTAACGGTGCTACTGAACATTCGAGGAACGAATGTTCAATGGTTTTCTTTTCTTTTTTGTTAGAGCTTAGTTTGTAAAACTCTCACAGATTTATCGTTTCGATTTTTTAGAACATCAAGGCCGCAGAGAATTCCGATACATCTATTTTAGACATCAAATCGTGGGGAATTCCAATACCTCTATTTTAGACATTGAGACCGTAGGGATTCCGATATCTATTTTAGACATCAAATCGTGGGGAATCCCGACACTGCAGTTTTAGAACATCAAGACCCTAGAGAATCTCTCACCCTCTTTTCCTAAAAAGCTTAAACAGATTTTAAAACCCACTGGGGTTTGCCTTAAAAAAAAGAAACCCTTGAACATTCGTTCCTCGAATGTTCAGTAGCACCGTTAGCTTTTGCGAGTGCCTTTAGTTCTGCCCGTTCCTCGGCAGAGCTAATGGTACTCGCAAAAGCTAACAGTTCTAAGCACTACAACCCGCTCCCTACACCTCTGCGAACCTCTGCGCCTCCGCGCCTCTGCGTAAAAATTCCTCACAAACTTAACGTACACCAAAACCTTAAACTACTCTTTGCGCCTTTGCGTCTTTGCGTTAAAAATTCTACACAAATTTATCCCACCCACAAACCCCCACCCACCTCTGTGTACCTCTGTGGTTCTCTGTACCTCTGTGTAAAAATTCTACACAAACTTTACTCACACACACCTTGCCACTCCCCACCCCACCCCCACCACCTCACCCTTCTCTCTGGTTAAATTGACTGCAGTACTAGGGTTTGAGTTTTAAACTGGGTCGATTATAATGGAGCCATGGAAGCAAATAAATACACCTCTGCAGCCCTTTTTGATCTAGACCATACCCTCTTTAACACCAATTCCAGCTTTTCCTTTGGACTTTATCTCTATAAACGTAAAGTCATCCCTCTCTGGAACCTCCTATACCTCGCTATCGTCTATTATTTCTGCAAATGGGGGTATATTTCCCTCCAGCAGATGCATAAGAGGGCCTTCGAAACCTTTTTTAAAGGAAAGAAATACTCTGACATCGCTCCCTACATCGCTCCTTGGCTCGATGAAAATTGGGATAAAATGGTCAGACCAGAGATGATGCAGGAGCTCCAGCGTCTTCAATCTGAAAAAAATTATACCGCCATCCTTTCAAATTCCCCGGACTTTATTGTAGGCCCTATCTCTAAACGTTTTTCAATGAATGACTTTTGTGCAACCCGCTACTTTCTTGACTCTTGTGGGGAATTTTCAGAGATAAAAAAATGGGTTGAAGGGAAGGATAAGGCAGTTTACCTTAATCAATTAAGCGCCAAACTTGGAATTTCTAAAGAGCAGATCAGTGCTTATACAGATAGCATGCTTGACCTGCCCTTTTTAAAGGAAGCAGGCAAGTCCATCTGTGTCTTTCCTGACTCTGATTTAAAGAAGGCTGCCATGCGCTATAATTGGAGTGTAATAGAATAAATTTTAGAGGCATATCTTGAAAATTGGTTTATACGGCGGAACATTCAATCCTTTCCATTTTGGCCACTTAAATCTCGCAATTGAATTAAAAGAAAAGCATAACTTGGACCAAGTTCTAGTGATTCCTGCCTGGAAGAATCCTCTACGAACTAGCGAGGAATTAATCTCCTCTGAGCACCGTCTCAAAATGGCCAAACTTGCTATCGAAGGGATTGGGGGATTTCAGGTTCTCGATTGGGAAGCAAATCGTCAGGAACCAAGTTATACCATCGAAACTCTTTCATTTTTACAAGAAAAAGACCTTCAAAATGGGAATCATAATTCCTATTTTTTAGTTGTCGGAGCTGATGCCATTGAAAATTTTATGAACTGGAAAGATCCTAAAAAAATTATTGAGATCGCACCTCTACTTATAGGTCAACGGAGTGCTGAAGCGGTATCCCCTCCTAAAAATGCTCCAGAATGGCTAAAATCCTCCATTCAGGAGGGGGTTACTCCAATTAAAATTTTTGAAATTTCTGGCACAGAAATTAGAGCTCGGTTGAAAAAAAATCTTTACTGTGGGCATCTTGTCCCGCAGAAAGTGTTGGACTATATAAAACATAATCATTTATACTACTAACTTAAAATTAGTTAATAAAGATGGAAAATGACGATTTAAGAATTTTAGATGCAATTGCCCAAACGATATTTGATAAAAAAGGGGCAAACATCATTGGTTTCGATGTCCGTGAATTTTCCTCCATGACCGATTATTATATTGTAGCAGAGGGTAGTGTTGATCGCCATGTGATCTCGCTCGCCAGCAATGTCATTGCTGCAATGGAGGAGCAGAATCACCGGTCCTTGCATGTTGAAGGGCAGGTTATTGGAGATTGGGTTGTTATCGACTTTGGTTCCATTGTTGTGCATTTACTGACGCCGGATATGCGTGAAAAATATGCTTTGGAAGAACTTTGGCGGGAAGCTAAGCTTGTTCATTTAAATATTGATGTTAATAAACCTCAAGTTAGAGGATAGAATGAGTAGAAAAAGAATTGTTGTCACTGGTCTAGGCGTTGTCTCATGTTTTGGTAACGATGTCGACAAGTTTTATCAATCACTTCTCCAAGGTAAAAGTGGTGTAGCGCCGATCACTGGGTTTCCTGTCGATGACTACTCTACTCGTTTTGCTGCCTGCATCAACGATTTTGACCCGGGTGAATATCTCGATAAAAAGCAAGCGCGCCGCGTCGACAAATTTATTGCCTACGCTACTGTAGCGGGTAAAAAAGCTTTGGAATCTGCCGGTCTGCTTTCACCTGAAATGTTGGCGACCCTTGACAAGAAAAAATGTGGAATCCTTATCGGTTCTGGAATGGGTGGAATGGGGATGTTTGTGGATGGGGTCCATACATTGGCTCAAAAAGGTTTCCGTAAAGTGACTCCGTTCTTCGTTCCCTATATTTTGACCAACATGGGCGGTGCGATCCTAGCAATGGATGTGGGCTTTCAAGGTCCTAACTATTCCATTTCTACTGCATGTGCAACATCGAACAACTGTATTGTTTCTGCTGCCAATCATATTCGTAAGGGAGAAGCTGATTTGATGGTCTGTGGTGGATCGGAAGCGGCGATTATTCCGATGGGGGTTGCTGGGTTCATGGCCTGCAAAGCGCTGTCTGAAAGAAATGATGAGCCTGCGAGGGCATCGCGTCCATGGGATAAAAACAGAGATGGATTTGTGATGGGCGAAGGTTCAGGAGTTTTGATCTTAGAAAGTTTAGAGCATGCGTTGAAGCGTGGTGCCAAGATTTATGCTGAATATCTCGGTGGAGGGCTTTCCTGCGATGCCCATCACATTACTGAGCCATGTCCAGATGGTTCTGGTGCTGCTTCTTGTATGCGAAAAGCACTTGAGGATGCTGGGATCAGCGAGTCTGATGTGAATTACATTAATGCCCATGCGACGTCGACTCCTGCAGGAGATATGGCTGAAATTGGCGCGATGAAGCAGATCTTTAAAGATCCGAAGAAAATTGCGATCAATGCCACAAAGTCCATGACTGGTCATAGCTTAGGTGCTGCAGGTGGTCTCGAAGCTATTGCTACTGTCAAAGCGGTTACTGATGGAATGATCCATCCAACGATTAACCTTGAGAATCCTGAAGAGGGATTAGAGTTCCACATCCCTACTCAAGCGGAAAAATGGCAAGTGAAAGCGGCTCTATCGAACTCCTTTGGTTTCGGCGGCCACAACGCTACAGTTATTTTCGCTCCTTATAGAAGCTAAAGAAGTTAACAACGTTGTAGTCTTACCTCTGAATTAACCACGGAGTACACGGAGGAAGACTACAACGTGTATAAATTCACACACTTTTGTCCTTCTGGATTCTGAATTCTGTCTTCTGTATTCTTCTGCTAATCCAAGAAAAGTAGGCTTTTATGACGCATGATCTTTCTTATGGTATTGTTCCGGTTAGAAAAACTAAGCATGGGTGGGAGACGCTTTTAGTCTACCAATCCAACGGTTTTTGGGGATTTCCTAAAGGTCATCTAGATAAAGGAGAAACTCCAAAAGAGGCTGCAGCGAGGGAATTATTTGAAGAAACTGGCTACCAAATAAAAAGTTACTTAACTGAACAAGAGTTCCAAGAATCTTATTTTTTTGTTTATGAAGGCAAAAGGATTCATAAAACTGTTATTTTTTTTGTTGCAGAAGTAGAGGGAAATCCTTGCGAGCCAAATGATGAAATTCTAGAAGCTCGTTGGGTTTTACTAAAAAAAGCAGATGCTTTATTAACCTATCCTCAAGCTAAAACTATTGCTTTAAATGTATATAATTTACTTAAATAAAATTTAATTAATATTGTTAATGTGAGGAATATATGTCATTGACGCCCACTTCACCAAGGACTTCATCAGATTCTCAAGAGAGTCCAAGATTGAAACTTCCTGATAATTTAGTATTTCCTCTCGTCAATGGACATCAAGTCAAAATGAATAAAGATCTTTCTTCGGATGCCGTCAAAAGAACTCAAGTTGTTAAAATAAACATGACAAATTTTGATAGCCTTCAGACTCAAATCCTTAAAGGAAAATTAATCCAACATCATTTTACAGTCAGCATCTTACATGATGAAAACAAGATCAATACTTTCCTGAGTGTCATGAGGTCTAACGATAATGCGCCAACATTTGAAAGTGAAGATTTTGAAGAGTTGCTTGGTAACTTTGCAACCTACAGAGTTTAAACTTCAAATTTGTTAATATTATTAAAGTTTTAATTTGATCCAATTCCTCTATCGCCTGAATTCCTTCCCTATGATATACTTAATTGTTAATGATAAGAAGATGAGGATTTTATGTATAATCGCTTCATGGCTTGGATCATCACAAGTCTATCTAGATTTTTATTTTGGTTCCGCTACCGCATCAAGGTCAAAGGAATTGAAAATTTAAACTCAAAGACTTTGAAAAATAAGGGTGGAATTTTATTCCTTGCCAACCACTGCTCTATTGTGATTGATCCCTCGATTGTAGTGGCAACAATTTACCGCAAATATCCTGTTCGCCCAATCATTGTTGAATACATGTACCGCCTGCCGATCGTCCGTTTCATCATGGATAAACTTCGTGCCTTGCCCGTTCCAGACTTTGATTTGAACAGCAACAGCTTGAAAAAGAAAAAAATGGAAAAAGTTCATCAGGCAATGGTGGAGGAACTTAGAAACGGCGAAAATTTCCTTATCTATCCTGCGGGGAGAACCAAGCATACCAGCAGAGAAATTATTGGTGGAGCATCAGCAGTCCATCGCTTGATCAGCGAGCTGCCTGAAGTGAATGTTGTCTTAATTCGTACAACGGGTTTATTTGGAAGTATGTTCTCAAGGGCCTACCCCAACCACCCACCGACAGTCTTTGGAACTTTGACCGATGGTCTCAAAATCATTTTAAAGAACCTTATTTTCTTTACTCCACGAAGAACAGTCACAGTTGAATTTACTCCCGCTCCAGCTAATTTTCCATGGAAAGCTAACCGACAAGATATGAACCGTTGGCTCGAAGACTGGTTCAATAAACCAGATGGACTTTCTCCAGACCAAGGTCCCCAGGGTGGGGATTCTATTGTGAAAGTTCCCTACCAATTTTGGTCAAATCAATTGCCTGACTTTCAAACAAGATCAAATGCTGAAACAGAGATTTATGACTTGAAAGAGGTTCCGGAGACTATCAGGCAAAAGGTCCTTGAAAAAGTCTCTGAGATCTCTGAAGTGCCTATAGAACAGATCACACCTGAAATGAGCCTTGCAGCTGATCTTGGAATGGATTCCATGGATACTGCGGAAATCGTTGCCTATTTGCATGACGAGTACAATATATCGAATGTGCCGGTCATCCAATTAACCTCAGTAGGTAAATTGATGGCGATCGCATCTGGGCTTATCATCTGCAAAGAAGATAAGGAGGAAGAGGAAAAGATCAACCGAAGATGGTTCGAGCAATTGCCTCATAAACGTGTGTATGGAGAACAAGGGGAAACTTTGCCCGAAGCCTTCTTAAACATTGCTGCTCGTCTCGGTGATCAAGTGGCCGTCGCTGATGATCGTTCTGGTGTTTTAACCTACAAACAATACAAATTGCGCATTTTAGTCATCGCTGACTACATCAAATCATTGCCCGGAGAATATATCGGGATTATGTTACCAGCAAGTGTGATTTCAAATGCATTAGTTCTGGCGACTCAGATGGCAGGAAAAGTCCCTGTAATGATTAACTGGACTGTGGGCCCACGCCATTTGGATTCCGTTGTTCAGTTGACAGGTGTAAAAACAGTCTTCACTTCTTGGTCTTTTACAGACCGTCTTGAGAACGTCGATTTAACCCCGATCGAAGACCGTTTGGTCATGTTGGAAGATATCCGCAGCAATTTTGGCATAGGCGCCAAACTCAGGGCATTTTTACTTTCGATGAAAAAGCCTAAAGAGATTTTAAAGAGGTTAGCAAAAAGGCCTGCAACTGGTGAGAGTAAGGCTGTCATTTTGTTTACTAGCGGAACAGAGAGCATGCCCAAAGGGGTGCCCTTAACCCATAACAATCTTTTGAGCAATATTAGGAGCTACTATACGGCAGTGGATTTATACCAAGATGATATCTTTTTTGGGATACTGCCTCCCTTCCACTCGTTCGGCTTTGCAGCCAGTGGATTTTTAGGATTGCTTGCTGGAATCCGTACTGCTTATTACCCTAATCCTACGGAAGGGAAACGGTTAGCTGATTCCGTCGAAAAATGGGGAATTACACTGATGTGTGGAGCTCCAACCTTTATTAAAGGAATGCTAAAGGTGGCGACTGCAGATCAACTTAGAACTCTCCGTATCATAGTTACTGGAGCTGAGAAGGCGCCCCCTGATCTGTTTGCTTTAGTGGATAAGATTGCAAAGAATGCAACTGTCCTTGAAGGCTATGGTATTACTGAGTGTTCACCTGTTTTGACAATTACCCGTATGAATGAAGAGCATGTGGGGGTTGGTAAGGTGATGGACCATGTGCAAATCAGGATTATCCATCCAGAGTCCCATGGACCTTTGGCAGATGGAGAACGTGGTTTGATTGTTGCCCATGGGCCAAACATATTCCATGGCTATCTAAATCCAGGATTAGATTCTCCATTTATTACAATGGAAGGGAAATCGTGGTATAAGACAGGCGATTTGGGATATTTTGATGAGCATCACAACTTGATATTATCAGGTCGTATGAAAAGGTTCATTAAGGTAGGTCCTGAAATGGTGAGCTTAGCATCGATTGAGGATGCCTTGTTACAGATTGCACACAAGAAAGGTTGGCCATTGGCGCAAGAGGGTCCTAGCCTTGCGGTTTGTGCGAAAGAGCAGGAAGGGGAAAGACCAAAAATATCGCTCTTCACGATGTTCAACGTCTCAGTAGACGAGATCAACAAAAACTTGAAAGAAGCAGGCTTTAGCAATCTAGTGAGAGTGTCATCGGTCTTGAGACTAGAGATGATTCCCATTATGGGAACAGGCAAGATCAACTACCGTGCCCTCGAATCCCAATACATGGCTTAATTTACAATGGGCGCAGGCATAGGCCTGCGCTCTTTTTTTATTATTAAACAAAAAAGCATTATGACAGCATTACAAGCAACCTCTTCGGCTTCACCGACAGAAAAAACTTCAAGTCAACAAGAACGCTCAAGACTTCCGCAAAGGCATGGCAAAAGTATTAAAGGAAGGAGATTTGTTCCATACAAAGCTACAGTATTATCTGAAAATATATTACTTCGGAGTGTTGAAGGAGAGTATAAATATAATCGTACAAGAAATTTACTCGAATATGACAAAGAATTTGGTGTTTCTTTCACTAGATATTGTGAAGACTTAAAGAAATTAAGGGACGTTACTATTTTAGACTCTGGAGCAGGTCAAGGCCTTGCAATGCAGGATCTGATTGCAAAAGTCCATACGATAAGTCAATGTGTATGCATCACTAAACATCGTTTTCAAGACGTTGATCGTCCGGATGAAGCAAAGAGAAAAATGAAATGGGTTTTTGGCCGCTCTGAAGATTATTTAGAAAAAACTAGAGAGCGGTTTAATCTTATAACTGATCTTTTTGGTGCTTACGCTTATTCTCCTGATAGGGATAAATTAATTGAGCATTATTATAATCATCTCAAAGTAGGGGGAAAAGCATTTGTTTTCATAAATTCCCGCACCTATATGAATAATGTTATAAAGACAGGAAATGCTCCTGAGAGGCTTGAAGAATATTTGGCCCAACGTTATCCATTGAGCTTTAAAATTCTCTTTCAATTTGGAGTCTTAGAGATAACAAGGATTGATGAAAGCGAAATTGACCTTAACCTTCGTCGAACTGCTGTCATTAGGAAAGATAACTATCCCAATGATGCGCATTCTTTAGCCGACAAACATAAGTTGGATATTTGCTATCCCCAGGAAGTCCATTTCGAATTTCGATCCTAAATTCTAATAGGGCTTTTTTGCTAAAGCTTAGGTTTGGGCGCACTTCAAAGCTAGAGCTGATTTAAACGGAATAAAGTTTATTTAGTTTTTTAGGGTAAAAATTAAAAAAATAATCAAAAAATTTCCTATTAGTGATATAATAAGTAATTAGTCTCCTTAATAGGAGGTAGTTTTTGTGGAATAATCTCCTTAAGTGGAGGGTGTTTTATGGAACCTATTTCCTCATCTCCGCTAGAGCCCACGATTCATGAGTCAGACTCTGAGATTGAAGAATTAGAATCAGAATCTGAAATTGGGGAAGAATCTGTTGAATTAACTGAAAGCGAAGAAGAAAGTTCCGATATCGAAATCGTTATTTCTGAAATATTAGACTTTACTGAATCGGAATCGGACCTGGAAAACTTTGAAGCTTTTGAAAAGTTGAAAAGGCGCCTTGAGCAGTTCAATCAGAGAGAACTCCCAAAAAAGCTACGTTCCCGTTTAAAGCAAGCGAATGATGCCATTCTTCGAATTAGTAAAATTAAATTTCTCATAAAAGATTCCAAAAATGCTGTTGATAAAGCCAAAGCTGCATTGATAAGTATCACAAAAGCTCTGGAGGAAGTGGAAAACGGCATGGCTCAAAAAGCATTCAAACGTGAAAAAGAAAGAAGGATTCTGCCTCTAGTCTCCAGATTAGTAGACATTCGCAACCGCATACTGACAGAACATGTAAAGGAGATTCAAAAATACTCTGACTTAGTGAATGCCTTGAAAGGTATAAACGAAATTTTGGATCAATTCGAAGCAGCAGATATCACGACAGCTAGGGCTTTGCATGGATTGCATTTGGAAGGAGAACTTCCAGTAGGTTTCGAAAGGATTGTGGAAACCTCAATTAGGGAATATCAACAATTGAATGCCTTGGACATTGCTGGAGAGAAGACCTCAACACGCGCTTATCATACCTTCCAAAAGCAATATAGGGAATCTACTAGGGAAAATAGAGTAGTTCCACACCATTTTATACCTATCGAGGGAACTCGGATTGAACCAAAAAATTTAGACACGAATGATTCTTTGGTTTACTTGCAGGCAATAAACATTAAAACGACAAAAGAAGTTTTTAACCTCATAAAAAATGATGTGAAACAATTTGCACGTGATGCGGACTACAATTCGTGGCATGCAATCAACGACTTTATCGATTTTTACCATACATTCAATCCACCTGTGAAATCAGCTGAAGCTCTTCGCAGATTTGATCCCCATGCTAGACGCATCCACGAATTTGGGATTTCTTGTTCTGCACAGAGCATAGCAATTGTCGATCATCTTTCGCAAAAACATAATCTTCAAGGCTATCCACTCGTGCAAAGAGAAGGTAAGTTTGGTTTTCCCATGCATACTGCATCAATTATACCCTGCCGCGATGGAATCTTGTTGATAGAAGCGCTGAATAAAAGCCAACCAATTGTGGCTGTGAAACCTGGTCTAAAAACCGATGCTGCGATGTTTGGAGATCAATGTGTTTTTGAAATAGATTCTATGGATGGCCCTTATGCGAAGTTAATAAGAAGAGCAGAAATAAAGCTTCCAGATGGTTCAATGAAGATCCTCAAAACAGAATTTCCACTTGAGGAATTATCCCTACGTGCAGTGATGTTACGATATATTGTTGACCGTGTTGAATATGCATTGATGAGTGAAAAGCATGATTATTCTATCCTCGTCAATATGCAGGAAGGAAAAATAGTTTTCAAAAAAGAAAAGGGTAGAATAGCTAAAAGAGAAACATTTGAATTTAAAGATTTGGATTCATCAAAGCTGGACAAGTTATTGGATAAATATTACCAGAAGATTGCAATTCCGAAGCTTGAAATAAAGGCAATGCTCCGAAAATTTGCCGATAATCAGGCCGTCATAAAGGATCTTTTAACCAAAGCCTTGACGCCTGTAAGAGTTGGGCGTCCATGACCAGAGCGGACGAAGCGGACACAGCAGACGAAGCGGACAGAGCGGACACAGCGGACGAAGCGGACAAAGCAGACGAAGCGGACGGTTTCAGAAAACGCTTCAAAGCCTTTTTTGAAAACGGCCGCCATGTCTGCTGTGTCTCCTTTGTCCGCTTCGCCCGCTACGTCCGCTTCATCGATGCCTGACGAAGTCGATGTAGAGGATGATCCGTTCTTGGTCGGAGTCGTTCCAGGCGCTGTGTTCGAAGGTGTCGTTGAAGACGACGGCTTCGCCAGGTTTGTGCCAGAAGTGTGTAATGTCGCCCACTTTTAAACCGCAGGTTTCACCTGGAGGTATGACCAAGCCCATGTGCAAAATGAGATTATCAGGATTATCATGCTTGTGAGGAGCGAGCTTGCTTTTGGGATGCAGCCTTGAAAAGGCTGCAAAGTTGATATTTTTAATCGGCTTTAAAAGCTCTGTAGACTTAGGAAACCTTTTAGGTAGGGAAGCAGTCAGGTCTAACAACTGTGTTCCACTCATTCCTGGAACATTCATTTCGTAGCCCCTAACCTTTCCAAAGTAAAGGGGACAGATTGTCCAATCGCCTGTTAAAAATTTACAATGGCCCATTGGGTCGTAAGCATCGCTTCCCCAATTGAGCCAGGTTTTATTTTGTTCCAGTTCTTCCAATACAGTATGATAGTTTTTAATCAATTCACTGAATTCAGGAAAAAGATGAATCGGATAAAAAGGCTTGTTTCTATCCGATTCGTTCATTAGGTTGGATCCAATGTGATTTTTTCTGGACGCCTTGTCGCAGAGGCAAAGGTCTTATAGAGCGCTGGCAATACAAATAGCGTCAGCAACGTAGAGCTCACTAACCCTCCAATGACCACAGTGGCCAGAGGTTTTTGTACTTCTGCTCCGACACCCGTTGCTAGTGCCATCGGAATAAATCCTAAGGATGCGACCAATGCTGTGATCAAAACGGGTCTTAAACGAGTTAAAGCTCCTTTTGAAACTGCTTCGTTAAATTCTACTCCCTCATCGATCAGCTGCTGTATGTAAGTAAGCATG
This sequence comes from Parachlamydiaceae bacterium, assembly GCA_039806825.1. Lineage (GTDB taxonomy): Bacteria > Chlamydiota > Chlamydiia > Chlamydiales > Parachlamydiaceae > JBDHQB01. Next base: position 52,505 of record JBDHQB010000003.1, read on the forward strand.
ACAAGGCCGTTTAAGACTGCGATACCAGATAATGCAATAAAGCCAACAGCCGCAGAGATTGAGAATGGCATGTCTCTCAGCCACAATGTCAGAATTCCCCCAGTCCAAGCTAAGGGGACTCCAGTAAACACTAGTAAAGCATTTCTAACTGAATCTAGCGCGCTATAGAGTAAAGCGAAGATCAGCAAGAAAGCGAGAGGCACAACAAACATAAGGGTATTGCGTGCTGAAATCAAATTCTCAAATTGACCTCCATATTCTACCCAATAGCCTGATGGCATTTTCACTTTTTTTGCGATTTCAACTTTAGCTTCTTCAACAAATGTTCCGAGATCGCTTCCACGGACGTTAGCTTCCACAGCGACAAAACGTTTTCCATTTTCGCGACGGATCTCATTAAGCCCTTCGGTTAAATTGAGGTCTGCAATTTCGTTAATAGGTACAGTTGCTGTTGAGATTGCATGTTTATGTTGTGGAACACGCACTGGTAAGTTTTTCAAAGCATTTAAATCGTATCTTTGAGATTCTGGCAATCGCACGATAAGGTCAAAACGTCTATCACCCTCATATACTTGTCCCGCATTTGTTCCACCAATTGCTGTTGCGATTACATCCAATGCATCTTTAGCATTTAATCCTAGACGGCTAAGTGCATTTCTATCCAACTTAATGTCTAAGAGGGGCAAACCTTCGGTTTGACCTACTTTGACGTCCGCTGCACCTTTGATTTTGTTCAGGACAGAGGCAATCTCTTGAGCAGTCTCCTGCATTTTACCAAAGTCATCACCATAGACCTTCACTGCAACATCACTACGGACTCCAGCGATAAGTTCGTTGAAACGTAATTCAATGGGCTGTGTGAACTCAAAAATGTTTCCTGGAAGTTTCTGTAATGTTTCTTCCATTTTTTCGATAAGCTCATTTTTTGGAAGGTATGGATCAGGCCATTCGCTTCTTGGTTTGAGCATCACAAATGTATCGGAAAGATTTGGTGGCATAGGGTCGTTTGCCACTTCCGCTGTTCCTGTTTTGGAAAAGACGAAGGCAACTTCAGGAAAGTTCTTTTTCAAGGTTTTTTCCACTTCCATTTGCATGGCCGTCGACTGGGTCAAAGATGTGCTAGGTATCCTTGCAGCTTGTAGAGCGATGTCTTGTTCATCTAATGTGGGTACAAATTCTTGTCCTAAATGGGTAAATAGAACAGCGGATCCAACGACTGCTCCTGTTGCTACGGCAATGACAGCCCCTGGAAAGAGTAAAGATAAGTTGAGCATAGGCTGGTAAATTTTTTTAATTCCACGCACAACAACGTTTTCTTTTTCTTCAATTTTACCGGTGACAAAAAGTCCAATCATGGCCGGAATGAATGTGATTGAAAGAATAAATGCTGCAACTAACGCGAAAATAACCGTAGCTGCCATAGGGTGAAACATTTTTCCTTCGACGCCTGTTAGTGAGAGCAGGGGAATATAAACCATGATAATGATCGCTTGTCCGAACACAGTAGGCTGGATCATCTCTTTACTTGCTGACATCACCTCGGTTAAACGTTCTTTGACAGAGAGTGTTCTTCCAAGTTCGTGCTGCTTTAAGCCTAGTCTGCGAAGACAGTTTTCCGTAATAATGACTGCACCATCCACGATCAGTCCAAAGTCGATGGCACCTAAGCTCATCAAGTTACCACTAATACGTGTTTGCACCATACCGATTGCTGTCATTAGCATGGACAATGGAATCACAAGTGCAGTAGCAAAAGCAGCTTTGAAATAACCTAACATCAGGAACAACACTGCAATCACTAACAGTGCGCCTTCAATTAAGTTTTTCGACACGGTATGAACAGTTTGATCGACCAGCTTTTCCCGGTTCAAGACCGTCATCGCTTTGATGTCTGGCGGGAGGGTTTGATTGATAGTCTGTAACTTGGCTTCTACGGCTTGGGCAACTGTTCGGCTGTTTGCTCCGATCAACATTAACGCTGTTCCGATGACAACTTCGTGGCCGTTTTCTGTTGCGCTTCCACTGCGCATCTCTTTTCCTATTGTTACATTCGCCAAATCTTTTAAGCGTAATGGAAGACCTTCTTTTGTTGTAATAAAGGTGTTCTCAATTTCTTCAGGGCTTGTAAGCTTGCCATCTGAAACTACTGAAAAGGCTTCTCCATTTCTTTCAATATATCCTGGCCCAATACTGACATTATTTCTTTCTAATCCTTCTACAACATCGTCAAATGTTAAGCCTAAGGCGAGCAGCGTTTCCACATCTGGTTCGATATGGTATTGATGGACGTACCCTCCAATGGAATCTACTTCAGCTAACCCTTGGATAGACTTTAGTTGAGGTCTAATGATCCAATCTTGAACTGTTCTCAAATAAGCAAGTAAGGAAGCTTGAGTTTTTAAGTTTTGTCCTTCAGGAGTTAAATAGGATCCATCTGGCTGCCAACCTGGTTTTCCTTCGACAGTTTGGGCTCCGACACCACCTGGATGTTGGAAATCGATTGTCCACATGGAGACTTCTCCCAAACCTGTGGAGATTGGACCCATCTTGATATCCGCGTCATTAGGAAGACTATCGCGAATGGTATTGAGCCTTTCATTAAGCTGTTGTCTTGCGAAGTAGATGTTGACATGTTCTTCGAAAATTGCGGTGACCTGAGCAAATCCGTTCCTTGAAAGGGAGCGGGTCATTTCTAATCCTGGAATGCCCGATAGTGCGGTTTCAATAGGATAAGTGATTTGCCGTTCCATTTGCTCGGGAGAAAACCCAGGCATAACAGCGTTGATCTGCACTTGATTATTGGTGATATCAGGTACAGCATCGATGGGAAGTTTGGTGAAGGAGTAGATCCCGTAAGCGCCTAACAAGCACGTTACAACCAAAACTACAAACGGATGGGTAATGGCAAAGCGAAGGATTTTTTCTATCATTTTTAATCTTCGGGTTCAAAGGAATTTTTACCGAGCTCGGCTTTGAATATAAAAGTATTCTGCGTTGGAATCGTTTCACCGGGCTCTAAGCCTGAGATGACCTCGCTATGTTTTCCATCACATCTGCCGACTTTAATTATACGCTTTTCGTAGCCTTCTCCAGATTGGACAAACACACAGGTTTGACCATCGATGGTTTGTATTGCATCAACAGGGATGGAAACATCAACTCTAGGGGATTCAGTGATAACATTTACATTGACAAATCCTCCTGGAACCCAATTGCCTTCTTCATTATCTAGCTCAGCAATCACTTTTGATAGAATTGTATCTTCACCGATCAATGGGGAAACAGCGGTCAGTTTTGCATGTGCAGTGTCTATGCCATTTGACACATGAATTTTTTGGCCAGGTTTAACAGATCCAGCATCTTTTGGATAGATGCCGATCTCCACCCAGACTTTATCGAGATCAGCCACGGTGTAAAGCGTCGAGTTGCTCTCTTTGTATTGACCTCTGCTTCCATTGCGGTCAATCACTTTTCCGTGAATTGGGGATCTTAAAGTGTAACTTCCAAGTTTAGACACATCGTCTTGAGGTAATGCGTTAACTTCTTCCTCGGTCAATCCTAAAACTTTTAGTTTTTGTCTTAGAATTTGGGAATTGAGTTTTGCTTCGTTTGCTGTAGCTAAGGCGTTGATGTAATCTTGTTCCGAGTTGAGTTGTTTGGCATGTAAGGCTGCTTCTCTTGTGTAAAGGGCTGAAGTTGCCGTTTCTTTATTTAATGCTTGAAGATAGTCAGCTTCAATTTCTGCGAGCTCTTTACTTTGTAGGACGACCAAAACTTCACCCGCTTCAACGTTATCTCCGATATTTTTTTTAGCTTCAACTACGATACCAGAGACTTGTGGAGTAACATAAGCTAATTGGTCGGGATGGAAGGCGATTTTACCTCTTCTCTGGATGCCGAGGTGCAGCTTTCCTCCTTTCACTTCTTTTAGGTCGATCTCTTTGCCTTCTAGCTGTTCAGGGGTGATAGTTATAAAATTTAATGGTGAAGACTCCTCTTCTTCGGCATGCAAGGTGCTGCCTAGGACTAAGCAGGAGGCTAGAATAAGTTTCTTATACATCATTATTTACTCCTCAGGAGCGATTAAGTAATCCAAATCGCTCTTACAATTATGGAACCTTGCCAATGCTTCTATATAACTACTTTTGATATCAAAGAAAGCTCTTTGAGCTTCAAGCAGTGACAAATAATCAATTTTTCCTTCTCTATGGATTTCATCAAATTGTTGATAAAGCTCTGCAGCTTCATTGTTCACTAGTTCTTGCAAAGCCAAGGCTTCCTGAAATGCTGTTTGAGCGCATTGATAGGCAACTCTGACAGCTTGACATAGATGGATTTTGTACTCATTATATTTACGTTGAGCGATATCGGCCCTATAGCTTGCTGCGGTGATATTACCTTTGTTCCTATTAAAAATAGGCAATGGGAACAGTAGACCAAAGGTCACATCGCTATCTTGTTTATTTCGTGAGAAATTATATCCAAGGGAAACAATGACATCTGGCACGGCCTCGGTTCTTGCAATGTCATGGATTGCATAAGCAGACTCTACGTTCCATGCAGCAGCAGCAACATCGGGACGGTCTTGGATTGCATCGAGATAATCGCAAAGATTGGGCAAACATCTGAGTTCGAAAAAAGGAAAGGCTACTCCACAAAAATCAGGCACCCCATGCCAAACGTTAGCTAAATTTATTCGTGCTGTCTCGAAATTTTGAGAAATTCTCCTCAGGTCAATTTGTGTTGTCGCTAACTCAAGCTTTGCCCTTCCAAGTTGTGTCCTGGATGCCATTCCGTCTTGAGCTTTTTCACTAAGGGTTTGATAGACTTCAGAAGCGACTCTAGTTTTTTCTTGAGCTAGTTTTAATTCAGCTTCAGCAGCAGCCATATTAACAAAAGCATGCGAAAGTTCATTTAAAAGACTAATTTTAACAGATTCCCAATCCCATGCAGCCTCATTGGCTTGTGAATTTGCTAAGGCGTAACGAGCTGTCCGTTTACCACCCAGCTCGACCAACTGATTGAGCTGAACTGAGTATTCGTTCGCGTCTTGACTTCTTAACTGTGTATATCGGTCATACCCTAAACCCAATTGAGGATTTGGAAAGGCCAAGCTTTGTGACTTTAATGCTTCCGAAGCCTCATAGCTATCAGCTGCGTTGTGTAGTCGGCAGGAGTTCTCGATGACTCGGCAAGTTGCTGTATCCCAATCTAAAACGTTGTCTGCTAACAACGCTTCGGCAGTGAGCAATGTATATAATAAAATAGAAAAACGAAGCATAACACCCATATTTTTTTTCAAAGTGGGATCGTCGCACAAAAAAAAATTATTGAAAAGCATGAAAGTTAAGGATGAAGGATGAAGTAGGAAGGATGAAAAATACAAAAAAATTGACTATTTCATTGGCAAAATTTCATTTTCTTCATCCTTCATCCTTCATCCCCCATACTTCATCCTTTCCATTTACTCCTTTTCTCGTTATCCTGTTGGGAAAGATTACACCCAGGATGCAAATATATGGCTTTCAAAGCTCCCAGCATGCCTTTAAAATTTTTTAATACGGAATCGCGTCAGAAAGAGGAGTTTCATCCTTTAAAGCCTGGACAAGTGTCACTTTATACCTGCGGACCCACTGTTTACCATTATGCCCATATTGGTAACTTCCGAACCTATATGTTCGAGGATTTGCTGCGCAGGACTATGGAGTTTTTTGGGTTAAAGGTGACTCAAGTGATGAACATCACAGACTTAGATGATAAAACTATTGTCGGAGCAATTAAAAAAAATATCACTTTAGCCGAATATACAAAACCTTTTACAGAAGCTTTTTTTGAAGATTTAAAGACGTTGTTAATTCAGCCTGCAGCTGTTTATCCCGCAGCTACAGAATATATTCCCGATATGATCAAAATCATCGAAGCATTACTTGCTAAAGGGACTGCTTATAAAGGTGCTGATGGCAGCGTCTATTTTTCCATTTCCAAATTTCCAAAATATGGTCGTTTGTCGCATCTCCAGCTTGATGAGCTGAAAGCGGGCGCTTCCGAAAGAGTATCCAGTGATGAATATGGAAAAGACCATATTTCAGATTTTGCCCTCTGGAAAGCCTATGATAAAGAACGTGATGGGGAAATTTTCTGGGAAAGTCCTTTTGGACGGGGACGGCCAGGTTGGCATCTAGAATGCTCTGCAATGGCGATGAAAATTCTTGGTCCTTCTATTGATATCCATTGTGGCGGTGTTGATAATATGTTTCCTCACCATGAAAACGAGATTGCCCAATCAGAAGCTTATACTGACAAACCTTTCGTCAAAATGTGGATCCATTCGGAGCATCTTTTAGTCGATGGTAAAAAAATGTCCAAAAGTTTAGGAAACTTTTACACTCTCCGCGACCTGCTGCAAAAAGGGTTTACCGGAGAGCAGGTGCGTTATATGCTATTGCAGACCCACTATAAAACTCAATTGAATTTCACGTTTGCGGGCATGGATGGAGTTAAAGTGGCAATGCAAAGGCTGCAAGACTTTATTTACCGTCTACAGAATATTCAGGATGGGAAAAGTAGCGGCGAAGTCAAGAGATATCTCGATAAGGCATTTTCATCATTTGCACAATCTTTAGCAGATGACCTCAACATTTCACAAGGACTTGCTGCTCTCTTTGATATGGTGAGAGAGGTCAATGCCTTATGTGATGCTGGTAAAGTTAGCAAAGAGGATGCGGAGCTTACCCTTGAACTATTAAAAAAGATGAATGAGATTCTTGGCTTTTTAAATTTCAAAGCGGCTGAGGAATCTGTTCCTGCTGATTTAATAGAAGCTCTTAATAAACGCAATGAAGCCCGTAAACAAAAAAATTGGATTCTAGCAGATCAGATGCGTGATGAGATCACTAAAAAGGGATATATCATTGAAGACACACCAGCTGGCGCAAGACTTAAAAAAGGATAATATGACACATAAAGCAAGAACTTCCGATGAAAGGTATATGATCTGTTTATATGAGACAGCTCTTGAATTAGGAGATCCTGAAACTGTTTTAAATAAATACGATGTAGGATTAAAGGTTGGAATCCATCCAAAAGGCGTTCATGCCATCACTCAATTACTCATGAGAGCCAACTTCATTAAAAGAGAAGGTGAAGATAAAATTTATTTGACACCTCATGGTATATCCTTAGCACAGCGTCTATTAGCTGAATAGTAATAAATTATTTATTTTAAGAGTTATTTATTATAATATGCATATTTATAATAATTAATTCTTAATTGGTGAGCTATGCCAAGTTTAAATATTGAGGAATTGGTCAACTTTAATAGATTTGACGAATTTACAAGAAAGTTAAATGAGGCTGATCGCTTTTCAGGTCCCGAAATGACTTTTTTTGACACAGTAAAGAGTGCGTTTAATGGACACAATCCTGTTACTGATAGGGTCTTTGAGATTATTTCAGGCCGAGTTAGATGGATCCTTAAATCTGAAGATCAAAGTTTTGATTCACCAAGTTCAGTGAAGCTAGTAGCTAAAACAGTATTATCTGAATGTGGTGTCAGTTATAGAGAATTGAATAATATTGAATCTGTAAAAAAAGTTTTCGAGAAATTGGCTCAACCCGATTTTTTCCATGCTATATCTAATAGAGATAAATTCGATATCTCTACTTCAGAAGGGCGATCAACGAAAGCCAACGCTGAAAATATCATCAAGGTTTTGATGGGTGCGCCTTTTAGTTCGATAGATTTTACCTCAGAGCTACTGAAAGGCGTCCTTTGGAACCAGAATAGAGAATTGTTAGAAGGATTTTTAGAGTGTCTGCAACAAAAAATTGTTGAGGCTTCGAAAGAGTTACAAAAGGAAAATCTTCCTCAGAATGAAGAAATAATGTTGGTGGCAGCATTGGGAAACCTTTTATCACTTATTCCATTTGCTGAGCCCGATCCTGGCTTTATTTTAACCGTTCCACAACGAATTGTGGGCAAGTGGACCGATGTGAAGTATCGCAGTGAAACATTGTTGTTAACTCCAAAAAAATATGGCAGCCAGGTTCCAGCGATAGGATTGAAGCCTGTAGAAAATAATGAAGCGGCTCCTTTGCTATTGTTTAGAGGAACTCCACAACCTTCAGCAAGCGGAGCCATACCTGCAACATTTTCTGATACTATCCCTTTCTATTCTGTGGGGGAATATATTTATGAAAACTACTCCAAAGAGCTAATTCAGGATTGGGTTAACAAGTGTGAGAAAAAAGTTAAGCTTTATGGTCAAAGCCTTGGTGGTAGCTTGAGTTTGATTACACTAGTTAATCAGCCTGAAAAAATTTCTGAGGTTTTCGTGTACGGATCTCCATCCTTGCTGAAAAGCACCATGAAAAACTATGAATCAAATCTTAGAAAATGTAGTGGGGATGTTCCCAGAGTACATATTTATTGGAATCATCGAGATATTGTTCCACTTACTGGTCATGGGTTTCACAAAAATTGGAATTTACATAAGGTGATTATTCCAAATTTGGAAAATTTACTTAGCATTCATGCATTGATGCATACAGCTTACAAAAATGTAGTGATTGTAAATATTGATCCTGAATTGGATTCCAAAACAACGTCAAGAAAAGTAATGGTAGTTTTCCATCTCATCCTGTCTTGCCTATTGTTGCCATTCATCTTTCTGACGATCCAGCTAATGGCTTTATGTGTGTATATCCGGAGGAAAGTATCGTCCGCTCAAGAGCTCTTTAATGAATCAAATTATTCTTTGACAAACATGGGCGATGCTACCCTTGTCCAACCTAAATCAAATGTATAAAAAAGGAAAAGGCAACCAAGATCATTTATTAATCTTATTGCATCGCCTTTTCCAAAAAACTACTGAACTTTCATGACGCCTGGAGGAATCCATGTTCCTTTTAAAACAGATTCGTCAGGCGCGTAAAGTCTCATGATTAAGTTAAAAGGCCCTTGTGGAGCAGGAAGCCAATTCCTTTCCTTGTCTCCTCCAGGGTTTTTATTTTGGATATAAATGTCCAAAGATCCATCTTCGTTGAATTTCAAGTTATCTCGATTGCCGATCGCATAGCGGTTAATGGGGTTTTCAACAAAGAATTGCTGATTATTGTACATGGTAATGGACCAAAATCCTTTGACAGGTGGCAATTGGTCCTTATTAAAGTGGATTAAATAAATATGTTCTCCATTCAGAGCTTCACCTTTATAATCTGTTCTTGTGAAAGGATAGATTGCGTCAGCAGGGAGATTGGCTCCTAAGCCTCCATAGGCTACATATGCTCGTAAAGCATATTGAGTTCCATAGTTACCTACTCCTGATGTGATGATATTCCAACCATTCACAACTTTTGATAAAGGTTGTTTTATAAAATCATCGACGATGATTTTTTGTGCTTTCAATACGCTTTGGTTAATGACTTGTTTCTGCTCTGCTGTGAGCCTGCTTTCATCGTATTCTTCTCCGGGAACTAATCCAATAGCAGCAAACTGTTTAACGAATTCGGTATCTTCAGCAGGGATAGGAGTTTCTTTCAGAATATGAGCTAAGCGTTTAAAGAATGTGATGCCATCCATTTTGAATACTTGTTGCACAGGTGGATCATTTGAAACATTTTCTGAAACCTGCACATTTCTTGGAGGTACATAATCTTTTCCCCAAGCGCTCAATGGAACTAATTTGAATTGATCCTGCAGCTTATTTACAGCAGCGTAATCTGGGGGACCATTAGTTTGAATTCGGCCTAATATCCAGACAAGATTTGAAGGGGATTTATGTTCCTCAACTCCCGCTGGGAGATTACCTTGCCAGTAAGGGCCTGTAATTGCAAAATTGTGAGGTCCTTGTCCTGTAGTTCTGGTGCCTGGTGAAAAGAACACATTGGTCCATATATCAAGCATGGGGAAAAGATAATATCTGTTACCCATATCTGGAATGCTTAATATGATGGGCTCTTTGCTTAAATCAAGCCAAGCTACTGAGTATAAGGTATCGGCATTTGGGCTAACAACATCTTTAAAAGCTGGTGTCGGGAATTTTCGCATATAATAGAATTGATCTATAGGAGCTTTGATATCAGTGACATTGGGTGTATTTGTCATGACATCTTTGGAAACATCCATCAACACGGCTGGATAACCGTAAATGTATGCATCTGCAGCAACTTTCTCCATATTTACTAGAGTATTGTCAGCAGGTAGTTTAGTTGGAGCAATAAGAGCAAAAGCAGCGATAAAGAGATAAATGCAATACCACATAAATTGACCGCCTTTTTATGCAATATTTGAGAAGTTCCATTTCAATTATAGAACTTTGGGATTTAATTCTGTCAAATATGCAAATGTGATTGAAGCTTAAAGGTTTGGAGTACTAACCCTAAAAATTAACCACGGAGTGCACGGAGCACACGGAGATAGAAGTCAGAAGACAATGGACATATTGTCCATACTGTCCATTGTCTTCTGACTTCTATCTCCGTGTGCTCCGTGCACTCCGTGGTTAATTTTAGGTACTGGACTACTAACCTTGCGGCTTCATCAGCGGGAAATAAAGCACGTCCCTAATAGAGCGAGCTTGGGTGAATAGCATGACCAAACGGTCGATACCGACTCCCACACCACCAGTAGGAGGCATTCCTTGGCAAATCGCTTCAATGAATTCTTCATCCATTGGACTAGCTTCTTCATCGCCAGATTCTCTTCTTTCAGCTTGTTTTTCAAGCAGCTCACGCTGTTGCACAGGATCGTTTAATTCCGAATAAGCGTTGCACATTTCACCGCAAAGGATGAAACTTTCAAATCTTTCAACAAGGCCTTCAGCACGTGCTTTTGGATCACGGTGTGGTTTACAAAGTGGTGTAGTTTCGATTGGGTGATCAATGATATGGTGCGGTTGAATGAGATGGGGTTCTACAAACACTTCAAATATTGCGGCAATTAATAGCCCTCTGGAGAGTCCATTGATCTTCTTCGGTTCAACATGTCCACTGTCAAGCAGCATTTTTTTCATTTGCTCATCCGTCAGTTCATCCACATCAATTTTTCCATATTCTTTGATGCTGTCTTTCATGGTGATTCTCTTCCAAGGAGCCTTCATTTCAATCATGACAACTTCTTCGCTATCAGGAAGATGAGCAGGAATTTGAGTTTTGCCGTAAAGGCTTAAGGCAAGCTTCTCGAAAAGATTTTCGACCAATTTCATCATGTCATTGTAATCCCAATAAGCTGCATAAGCTTCCATCAGCGTGAATTCAGGATTATGATTCCTATCGATCCCTTCATTTCTGAAAACTCTGCTCATTTCAAAAATTCTTCCCATGCCCCCTACAAGCAGTTTTTTCAATGGAATTTCGAGGGAGATACGTAAGAACATATCTTGATCAAGAGCATTTAATTTTGAAATAAAGGGGCGGGCTTCAGCGCCTCCATAGATACTTTGCAAGATAGGAGTTTCCACTTCCATGAATCCATTTTCTTGCAGATAGTTTCTGATTTCATGAAGAATTCTGCTGCGGGTGCGGAAGGTTTTTTGCACATCCGCGTGTGTGATCAGGTCTAGCCATCTTTTGCGATAGCGCAATTCCTTATCAGCAAGACCAGCATGCTTGTCAGCTAATGGAAGAAGGGTTTTTGTCAGCAGGGTCACTTTTTTTGCAAAGATGGTCAATTCACCTTTATTTGTAAAAAAGATGTTCCCTTCTACGCCAATGATGTCACCCAAATCAAACTTCTTTTCAATAAGTTTAAGGGGTGTAAGAACATCCTCACCTTCACCTTTGGGTTGATAGCCGTCAACTTGAGTTTGATCACGGTTGAACATCACTTGGATGCGGCCATATTCATCTTGAATTTGTGCAAAGGCATTTTTACCCATTGCTCTGAAAAGAACAAGCCTTCCAGCGACAGTGGCTTCAGGGGTTGTTCCAGCTGCGGCCTCTTCGCTATGACCGATTGAGCCTATTGGATATTTTTTATGAAGATCTTCGGTTGAGTGCGTTGGGTAATATTTATGAGGATAAGGTTCGATATTCAAGGCGCGCAAATCGTTCAGCTTTTGGTTGCGCAAGATAAATTCTTCATGCTGATGGTATTCTGGTTGTGTTGGCATAATTTTTTGGTTTGTTTGGGATTGTGTGCTTGTTAAGCTATCCATTTTCACTCTGTGTAGAGGGTTTTACTTTATAACTTCGAACAAAGTCGAGCCTTGCATAGCAGTATACTGTTGTTCCAACGATCAGCAAGGTATAGATTATACAGTTCAGGACAAACAATTTTGTTTGGCGGGTCGAACTGCTGAAATCTCTTAACCATTTAACCAACATAAACACCTCAGAAAAATTCCTATGGTGTTCAAATTGATCGAGTGGGGAATTTTTTACAAGACTCTACCGACTAAATCGTAATCAGCGACGTCCGTGATCTCAACTTGGTAGACCTCTCCGAAAGCTTTAACTTTCCTTCCGTCATTGATCAATACAGCTCCATCTATATCAGGGCATTGTCCTGAATGTCTGCCTAGCATGAGGAGTTTTGTCTCTGGGTGGTAGCTTTCGACAACAACAGGTAACACCTTGCCAATTAGAGCTTTGTTCCGTTTTCGTACAACTTTTTGTTGGATCTGCATCAATTTCTTATGACGCTTCTCTTTGACTTTCTCTTCGATCTGGTCTGGAAGGTCGTAGGCGTGGGAGCCTGGTTCTCTCGAAAATTTAAAAATCCCAACATGATCTAAAGGATATTCTTGTACAAAGTTGCAGAGCTCTTCGAATTGTTCGTCTGTCTCTCCTGGAAAACCAACGATCAGACTTGTACGAATGAAGACTCCTGGAACCTCTTTTCTCAGTTTTGTGATAGTGTCGATGATATCTTCTTTTGAAGTAGCGCGGTGCATAGACTTGAGAACTGCGTTATTAACGTGTTGAATAGGCATATCGAGGTAAGGGCAAATCCTACTATCGCTCTTCATTAGAGCTATCAAATCATCAGTAATTTCATCAGGGTAAAGGTAGAGCAATCTCAGCCAAAAATCTTTTTTGACATCAAGCATTTGTTTGAGAAGATCTAGCAATGCTTGCAATCTTTTGGATCCGCGGTCTTTGCCATAATCCCCTAAGTCTTGTGCAATTAAAATGATTTCTTTAACACCTTGATTAAGAAGAAGGTTAAATTCTTTTAAGATTTGTTCCGGACTTTTACTTTTCAGAGGTCCTTTGATCACTGGAATAACGCAATAAGCGCATCTTTTGCGACACCCTTCAGCAATTTTGAGGTAAGCAAAGTGTTTTGGTGTAGAAATTTTTCTTGGGATCTCGCCTGCTTCTAAGTAGCTGCGTGCAGAGGTAATGATTTGACCTTTGGAGGTGGACTGCACCGCTGTTAAAATCCCTTCAACGTCGCCAGAACCGAGCATGTAGTCGATCCCTGGGAAACGGTTTTTCATCTCGTCGCTATGAGTTTGGACCATGCACCCGGTCACAATCAGTTTAGCGGTTTTTTTACGGGTATTTAGGACTTCATCGACAGCTCCCATCGATTCGTTTCTGGAAGCTTCAAGGAATCCACAGGTATTGATGACAATATAATCTGCTTCTGGGAGATGTTCAGCATGTTCGTAGCCGGCTCTAAGAAGGATACCGAGCATCACTTCGCTATCCACGAGGTTTCTTGGACATCCTAGGCTAATAAAATGAATTTTATTGCCGTCGAAGTGGAAATTTGGGGCACTGCCTTCCTCTTTTTCCTGGATAATTACAGGAGTCTCTTCGATGGGTGCAGCTTCTTTGAATAACTTTAACATGCTTATCTCAACAATCTAATTTCGAAATAGCATACCAAAACAATGATAAAATTCCAATTGTTTCGTGCCCTGAGCGTTGCAAATAAATTAACCACGGAGTGCACGAGCACACTGAGAATCAAGGAAGACAGAATTCGGAATTCGGAAGTCAGAAGAATGCCTATCATTCTGACTTCCGAATTCTGTCTTCCTTGATTCTCATTATAGGAAAGTTGAGAGTGGGTTTACATCGATGAGAAGCTTAACCTTTCTAGAGGCTAGCCTAACATCATGTATTTTGTCTTTCTGATCGCTGATGGAGTAGATGTTGGGTCCGCAAATTAAAAATTGAAATCGATACTTATCTTTGACTTTGGCGTGGCCGCAAGGGACGACAGCATTTACTGTAAATGTTGAAGGCAAAAGTTTAATCCACTGGTCTCGAACATCACACGCACAGGCATGAACAACTTTTTCTTCAAGACCCGAAAATGTAAATTTTACCATTTGTCTAAATGGGGGATATTCAAACAATTCTCGTACTTTGATCTCTTCTTTATAGAAGTCATCATAGTCTTGTTTTGCAGCAAATAGAATAGTTGTATTGTCAGGCATCCCAGTCTGAATAATAACTTCACCTGGAAAGACTCCTCGTCCCGATCTGCCAGCCACCTGTGTAATTAGCTGAAAAACTGTTTCTGAAGCTCGAAAATCTGGGATTTGAAGTCCGGCATCGCTATTGAGAACTCCAACAAGGGTCACTTGGGGGAAATGAAGTCCTTTTGCAATCATCTGAGTTCCAATCATGACATCTGCTTTACCTGTGGCAAATTCCCGCATCAGCCTTTGGTGACTTCCTTTGTGTCTTGTGGTATCCCCATCGACCCGAATTGTGCGAATATCTGGAAAAATCGCGTTCAAAGCGCGTTCTACATGCTCAGTGCCTACTCCGCGAAATTTCATCGGATTTGGACTTTTACAATATGGGCATGCAGAGGGTGGAGGGGACATTGTAAATCCACAGAGATGGCAAGACAGAAAATTATCCTTCATGTGGTATGTCAAGCTGACATCGCAGTGTTCACATTTCACTGGCTTCTGGCAGCTTAAACACATCATATGCGTGTTGTAACCGCGCCTATTCAAAAATAGGATTGTTTGTTCTCCCGCCTCGCACCTTTTTTTAATGCCGTCCAAAAGCTTTTCAGAGAAGGAGGTCATCCCTTTTACTTTGGCATACTCTTCCCGCATATCCACAATTGATACTTTAGGAATCGAAGCTGCATCAGCCCTAACACTTAATCGGCTGAGAGTATATTTTCCTTTTTCAGCATTATAAAAACTTTCCAAGCTTGGAGTTGCACTTCCCAATATGACAGTGGCATTTTTCATTTTTGCCCGCATCACAGCAATATCACGCGCATGATAGCAGGGTGCATCATCAGTTTGTTTGTAGGAACTTTCTTGTTCCTCATCGACGATGATGAGTCCGAGGTTCGGCAATGGACTAAAAATGGCGGACCTTGCGCCAATCACAATATCCACTTCTCCTTTGCGGATCTTATTCCATTCATCAAATCTTTCACCATCGCTTAAGCGGTGATGTAAGATAGCGATGTGCCCCTCAAATCGGCTGCGAAACCTTTCAATTGTTTGAGCGGTCAATGAAATCTCTGGAACCAGCATCAAAGACCCTTTACCTAGTCCCATTGCCCTTTGGATCGCTTGGAGATAGATCTCTGTTTTTCCGCTTCCTGTGACTCCGACAATCAGATGGGTCTCGAACTTACTTTCTTCTAAACTTCCTGTAATTTTCGCAAAAGCTGCAGCTTGTTCGGGATTAAGATTTTTAGGCTTTGTCTGAAAGTATTCTTCATCGACTAAAGGGGATCGATCGATTTTAACCGTATCAAGATGAAGCCAACCCTGTTTGGCTAGGGTATCCACGGGACTTCGAGTCCCTTCAGTCCATTCCAGCAGTTCTGTCAACAGTATCCCCTTAGTGACAGTGATCATCACATCAAGGACATCTGCTTGCTGAGGAAATTTATTTCGAATAGCGATACAATGCTCTCGTAATTTTTCACGCGATTGTGCTCTTTGAACATAAAGCTGCTGTTTGGGTTTCATTCCCTTTCTGACTGTTGCAGGAACTACCGTCTGTAAAACATCCCTCAAAGGAGCGCAATAATATCTCGCCATCCATTGGGCAAGCTCAAAGAGTTCAGGAGTGATCAACGCTTCTTCTGTCAGAAGCTTTGAGATGGGGTGTACAGGAAAAAACTCAGGCTTTTCCTTGAGATCAACAACATATCCCTGGCAGGATTTGCCTCGTACAGGAGCTTCTACACGAACACCTCTTTGGATCTTATCCTGTAGATCCGCTGGGATAGCATAGTCTAAGGGTTTACCTAAAGCGAGATCAAGAAGAACAGAGGCAAAAGCTGGTTTGGCCATATTATTTAAATTGCGCGCTAATCGCTTGCCAAAGAGTTAGTTTTAGATGTGTTTCACGCATGTAAACTGTAATATCTGAAAGAAGCAGTAGCGGTTTGTTTCCCAAGAAATGGTGGCTTTGTTTGGGTGCCTCTTTGTAATGTTTTAAAAGTTCCGGCAATGTCTGTAGTCCGTAGTCGCTCGCTAGAATTAGCTTTGTAGCAGAATTTGTCAATAATCCTTCCCAAGCTTTTTCCTGTTCCCATTGGTGAGCAGCAATGACATTTGTTTTGAGCTTCCACCTCAGTTGTATTGATCTTGCAAGGTTCTGTAGAAAAGCGGAAATCTTGGGATTTCCTGAAAATGAAAGCAAAACAACTTGTGGATATTGTTCTGAAGTGTCTTGTTGTGCAGAGCTGTGTGCTTCACTATCCTCTAAAGGATGGCCTAAAATGGGATGATTGGGAAAACGGTTTGCATACAAAACTTTGAATTCGCTCAATTCTAAAACTTTTCCTTCGGGCAAAGGCTCTAAAGTAAATCCAAGCGGTTGCACTTCTGTGGATTTTTTTTGTCCATTGGTTTCTGATGGAGGAGGTTGAGGTGGAGTAGGCAATTTTCTAATAGGTGGAGGCAAAGGTTTTTGGATGGGAGGCAATGTGGGTTTTGGTGTAATCCTAAGAGGTGGTTCTTCCGGCTGAACAGGGTCCTTCGGCTTAAAAGGATAGGGGGAACCCTGAATTTCATTTTTAAGTTTGAAGTAATTACACACTTCTTGCGTAGAAGGGATAAAAGTGTGCTCTTTAAAATGCGTTTGCAAATACTCTTTGGCATGCTTAGCTAATTCAGAAAGCTCTCCGGTTAAAGGATTCATTTAACACCTTCCAGATAGTTGAGGAAGGTTTTTATAGATGGCAGCAAATGAAAAAATTTTCGCCGTGTGTAAGCTTGTTGCAAAAAGGCTTTAGCTTCTTTAAGTCCACCTGGATACATTTTATCGATCAATTTGACAACAAAATCGGTTCCATAGATAGAGGAGAATGTCGTGTGATGGCGAATAATAAAGAACACAACATTTTCATCATCCTTAAAGCAAGGAATAGCCTTTGCTAAGGCTTTTTTAAGCTTTTGTGCAGCATGTTGAACTTTGTCAAATTTGGCAGGGAAGCTTTCAAGTCCATTTGCATGCAAGGATTCTAATGTTTCTATTGAACAGTTCCAAAGTTGATAAACATTTTTTTGTAGATCCGATATAGCCTTTGCATCGGGATATGAGGCCCATTTTTCGGATAAATAATCAACATAGGCCCTAAGTTTGACAAGGACACCCTCATCGGGATTCCACGGGAAATAGCGATGAAAATTGATTCTAGCTCCTGATAATTGCGTTATATTTGAAATAAAGGATTCCGGTTTATTTGAGTGAAGTTGCAACTTTTCAATTTTTACCATGATCGAAAATACTTTTAAAAATTCAGCTAAAATGAACTGGAATAATAAACTATCGGTGTGATGGAAAGAATTTAAATGGGGATCATTTCGATAATGTTTATTGGCCATTGAATCACCTGAGCGTTTGTCAAATTGTATGCGAAAGGAGGGGAATAATCAAGAAGGATAAAAAAAGGATGGAGGATAAAGGACGAAGGATGAAATTGGATCAGGATGTTATTTCATCCTTTATCCTTCATCCTTCATCCTTAGTAATTTGCCTTATTTCCAGCTTGGTTTGCTAGTTGTTGGTTTTTGAGCAGGTGTTTTTGTTGGGTTTGGTTTTTGTTGTTGTTGGTTTGGGTTCTTTTGGTTTGGGTTAGGTTTTTTTTGGTCAGCCATGGTAGCCTCCTTTAAAAGTTTTGTTCGGTTCCGAATATCCTGTTTCAGTAATATCCGTGAACCATAATTTGTTTAATGGACATACATCTATTGACACGACTAGAAAATAGTGTCAATAGAAATTTGAAATAATTTTTATTTTTATTTTTTCAAAAGAGAAACTAACCAAAAAGGGTAAGTTGTAAATCGAGATTTTTAGATATCTTCGATTTAGTACTTGGAATTTTCTTTGCCTTTGAAGGTTCAAAGGCTGTCTTGCGATTAGCATTTTCTTCCAAATGGGAAAGGAGCTCTTTTGCTCGAGTAATCACTGGTTGGGGAATGCCAGCCAGCCTAGCCACATGGATTCCGTAACTTTTGTCTGTTCCACCTCGAATAATTTTTCTAAGGAAGACGATTTGATCATTTTTCTCATGGACAGCGACGGTGTAGTTCACAGCGCCCGGAACTTTTTCTTCCATCTTCGTCAATTCCCAATAGTGCGTTGCGAAAAGAGTTTTTGCCATCTTGTCTTCACAGGTTAACAAATACTCTGCGACAGACCAAGCGATAGAAATTCCATCATAGGTACTTGTGCCTCGGCCGATTTCATCTAAGATCACCAATGACCTGTCTGTAGCGTTGTTCAAAATGTTTGCTGTCTCGGTCATTTCAACCATAAAAGTGGATTGGCCACGAGTGAGATCATCGCTTGCTCCGATGCGGGTAAAGACCTTATCGATGATACCTATCCGAGCGCTTTTCGCGGGAACAAAGGACCCTATTTGAGCCATAATAGTAATAAGCGCTACCTGGCGGATGTAGGTCGATTTTCCCGCCATATTCGGGCCCGTAATAATCAAAAGACGTTCTTTTTCTTCATCGAGGGCAGTGTCATTAGGGATAAACTTTTCGTTAAGGCAAGAAGCTTCAATGACAGGGTGTCGACCCTCTTTGATCTGCAAATAACCGCTTTCATCCACAACTGGCCTGTTATATTCATAGGCTTTAGCTGCAGCAGCTAATGATCTTAAGCAATCGATCCGTGCAATCGCCTGTGCCATTGGGATCACTTGATCTGCATAGGTCGCTAATTTTAGACGTAGAGCTGTGAACAATTCCAATTCAATTGCCAGCATGCGCTCTTCGGCATGGAGAAACTTTTCTTCATACTCTTTGAGTTCAGGTGTGATATATCTTTCCCCATTGACCAAAGTTTGGCGACGTTGAAAGGAGAGGGGCATTTTTTCAGACTGACCTTTGCTAACCTCAATATAGAAACCTGATACTCTAGTAAATCCGACTTTTAGAGTTTTGATGCCGGTTTCTTCGCGTAGCCGGGTTTGGTAATTAGCGATCCATGTTTTGCTGTGCTCGCTCATTTGTCGTAATTCATCGAGCTCTACGTGGTACCCCTCTTTGAAAATTTTGCCATCGCTAACTCTTAATGGGGGTTCGTCCACGATTGCAATAGAAATCAGCTGGGTAACCTCAGGCAATTCTTTCAAGGTCAACCCCTCTTCTTTAAGCAGGGGATTTCCTAGTGTTTGCAATCCATATTTTATCGCAGGAATAGGTTCTAAAGAGCTTTTTAGGGCGACTATATCTCTTGGACTTGCGTTACCCGAGCTAATTTTCATCATCAATCTTTCAAGATCGCGAACAGATTCCAGAGATTGAGAAAGATTTTCCATTAACGGGACATTGCGTACAAAAGCTTCGACAGCGTCCTGCCTTTTTTTAATCTGTTCAATAGACAGGAGAGGTTGCATGATCCAGTTGCGAATCAGACGACTACCCATAGGAGTACAAGTCTTGTCAAGAATGTCTAGTAATGTATTTTTACGGCTTTTATCTTGGAGTGACTCGGTTAGTTCTAGATTTTTCTGTGAGATCCTATCCAGGAGCATATACTGAGATGTCGTATAAGTTTGAATTTCGCGTATATGTTCAATGGATTGGCAAAGGGTATCTTGCAGGTGTGACAAAAGGGCTCCCGCAGAATTAATGCCGGCAACAAGGCCTCTCAGTCCGTACCCATCGAGGGTATGAACTTTAAAATGGGTGATCAAAAAGTCATAGGCGTTTTTATGTTCAAAGCGCCAGTCATCCTCATAGGTCATTAAACAATTAAACGATCTATTCAACTCATCGAGCATCCCCTCATGCTTCTCTCGAAATTTTTTAGGAATAAGAAATTCAGCGGGCTTCAGTCGATACAATTCATTTTGCAGATCTTTTTCTTCATTGAATTCGATGACTCTGCATTCGCCTGTTGTGAGGTCGACGTAAGCCAATCCAAAAATAGATCCGACGCGGGAAATTGAAGCGAAGAAATTGTTGCATCCATCAGTGATAAGTGAGGAATTGATGACAGTACCAGGTGTGATTACCCTAACAATTTCACGTTTGACTAAGCCTTTTGTGGATTTAGGATCTTCCATTTGTTCCGCAACAGCAATCCTAAAACCTTTGCTGACTAGCTTATCGATATAGTTATCGCTGGTATGAGCAGGGACTCCGCACATGGGGACATCTTGACGTTTAGTTAACGTAAGCTCTAAAGCCTTAGACATTAAGATGGCATCGTCGTAAAAAGCCTCATAAAAATCTCCTAATCGAAACAAGAGGAGTGCCTCCCCAGTTTTCTGTTTACAAGCATGCCACTGGGCCATCATAGGGGATACTTTGCTCTCTGATTGCGCTTCCGTAGTCATAGGAATTCCTTCGATTGAACCGATAGGGTAAAGGAAAATTGCATTTTTGAAAAGTTGGATAAGTATGAATAGCTTAAATTATAAAATTTATTATATATTGTTAACTAAACTTTATTTTTAATATAATTAATATGTAAAACAATGAGGTAATTATGGGGGTTAAAGAACCATTATTAGGACAAGAACGAATCGACCATCTACAATCTCAATCCTCAACACGTCAAGAACTTAAAGTCAGTGTGCAGGATAGAATTCCCTCCATAGCTAAAATGGCCCTTAGTAATAAGCCTCAGCCCTCAAATGATAATTCTCTTCAGAATAGATCAGTAGTTGTTAATCCTAAATATGATAAGTGGCAATCCATACCGGGGCCAGTCATTAGTTTCTTTCTGAATGTCATCGGCTTCTTTGGATTTATCGATCAGCCAAAAAAGGGGGAATTGGTACCAACCCATATATTGAAGCAGCTCTCTGTTGAGAAATTAAAAGAAGTTAATCCTGATCCAGACAGCTTTAGAGCTCTTACAGATAATGATTTGAGAAACTTAGATGCAGAAAAACTTCACTATATTGCCCCTTTTTTAACTCAGGACCAATTTAAAGCATTATCGGTTGATCAGCATAAACAATTGTTAACAAGTGATTTGAAAGAATTAACTTTCGAACATCTCATGATTCTTAAAAAAAGCAGCAATAATTTTACTCCAGAGGAAAATGCAGAAGTTGAATCGACTTTAGGGGCCCTTTCGAAAAATTACATTGATAACCTTAAAAACTTACATCAGCTTGACCCCAAAAACAATCAAGATGTTAACCGATTTTTTGAATGGGCTGATGAAGGAATTTTGGCAAAGATGCCAAAAGAAAAAGCTTCTCAAATTCCGAAAGAATTTTTTAATCTTTTAATTATCCGAAATCCGAGTGAAGACTTCATCAAAAAGCTAGGCGACAACTGGGATTTATTGCCTGATAGAGCAATATTAAGTCAGACAACTTCAAAATTAACTCAAAATCCTACGCTATTGTTGGCATTTTTAAAAGCAGCTTCAGCATTGAATCAGGATCAAGTTGAAAATTTTTTGAATCTAAATCAAGTCAAGGGAACCCTTTTAGAAACTATAAAAAATATTTCTCTCAAAAGATTGTCAGACGATCAGCTGACTCAACTTAAGAGCAATGAAACTAAAAATTCCTATATTCAAAATAGTATTCAGGATGAAATCGAGCGCAGAGCAATTCAAAGCCTTTCGGCAGCAAATCTTGCTAAAAAGCTTGTCAACCTGTTGAGAGAGGGCAAAGGAAGATTTATTACTGAAACACAAATGAAGGCTTTATCAGCAAACCTGGAATTAGCGAAAGTCGTTTACAGTATGGAACCACAAGATCTAAAACTTTTAGGAGAGCACTTTGAGCGTTTTGACATCAAAAACTTTAACCCTGAAATTATGCCTTATTTAACAGATGAACAAACCCATTTAATTGATCTTGGAGAAATGCCAGTCAATTTTTTTGAAAAAGCCACCTTAAGACAAAAGGCTATTATTGCATCAAACGCTTTAAGCAATAATAAATTTAAAGATGTAAAAGGATATTATTTACAGGCATTTCTTGACGAATTTGAGAAGAATGCGGCAAATAAAAAATTGAATTTGGAAAGTCTTAAAAACGCATTAGAAGGCTCTTCTGGGCAATTTAGGGAATTTTTATTGACGGAAGTTTTCAATGATAAAAAATATATCATTGGTCAAAGTGAGTTTCCTATTCTTGTCCCTTATTTAAAATATCTTCCAGCTGATGTCCCAATTGTTGATCTATTAAAAAATAACAAAGATGTAGCAATCGATCCTAAAGTACAGCTTCTAAATGATAAACAGGTGGCTGGTCTGCCTGCACAGCTTTTTAATGAGCTTTCTCCAGCAGCAATAGAATCCCTATTTACTTTTAACAATGGAGCCTTAACAGGAGAACAAATTGCAACAATTAAGTATCGTGATGATCAAAAACAGGATCAAGCCAAATACGTACGCGATAATTTATTTAGATATTATGTCAAAAATAGTGACACCTGGATGAAACAGGGAGTGAATTCTTTAGCTGAAGTAATAGATCAAGGGGGACTTAAGGCCGCATCTGATGAGCAAATAAGAAATATTGGGCTATGGCATCTTTTAAGAGAGGAACACATTAGAAAAGCCGGCGATCAAATCGCAATTGTTGTAAATGACCCTAGTAAGAACCTCCAAGCAAAAATGGAGTTCATCAATCGCTTTTTACCTCATCAATTTAAGGCTCTCGCGCTTGATCGCATGCCAATTGAGATCTTTCAAAATCTTTCCAGTGATCAAATTCGTCAACTTAAGCCCTCTGATTTTAGTACCAATCCTTTAGAAAAACTACGGGCTATAAAAGATCCAACTTTATTGCCGAGAATCATCACATTAAAATTAACGCCAGAAGATTGGTCAACTTTAAAAAGAACAGATGGAAGCCTCTATTCAAAACTTCGCAGAATGCATGCGACATTCATTCGAGACATTACTGTGCATACAAATGGCAAAACAGGAATTGATTATTCAAGGCTGCAGATGGAGTGGAAGTCAGTCGAAGGACGCCCTTATGATATGAAAAAAGATAAGCTAATGAATCTGGAGATTGAGGATGTAAAACGTTTTATCGGAGAAAAAATTCCGGATAAATCTTTAGAAATGAGAATTTTACCCGCGCGAAATCAGCAGTATGAAGGCTTCACCGATGGTGATGTTCATTATAATCCTATTAAAGGCGGTGATGTTCCCCATGCTTACGCAGAGGGTAACTACAGTGTTGCCGTAAATTCTTCCCATCTAAGTACAGAGAATAGTCGTGGAAGCGATCCAATCGTTGATAATATGCGCTTTGTTTCTTACAAAGAAAGAGGGGGAGAAGGTGAAGTATTTATTATGACAGGAGTAGACCCTGCAGGCAATACTCAATTAGCAAAAACTGCTGGAAGGGAAGCTGCAAAAGGGTGCGAGCATTACATTGCTGAACAACTTGAACAAAATGGTGTGAGTAATACACGTCAAATGTCAGAGGTTCTTTTAGATTCTTTGGGTGCAGCATCTAAATCCATTGCAAAAGGTAATGAACAGGCTGTTTGCATCACAGCTGTCGTCGGTAAAAAAAGTGGGGATAAAACCTATTGCATGGCTGTGGGATTAGGTGATATGGCTTTAAGGGTTATTAAAGCAGATGGTTCTACCGTACAGAACTTGACTCCCGGCGCAAGAACTTCAAGTTCCGATGTGAGTGATCCAGGAGGCAGACTTGTAAATCCTGGATTGGACCTTAGAAATGCTGGAATTGTCTATTTCGAATTGGAACCTGGAGATACCTTGTTGATGACTTCAGACGGTCCCGAAGACAAGCTGGATCCAGAGTTCAATGGCCTCACTGTTGCGCAAGCTAGAGATGAAGCTGTAGCTATGAACAATAATTCCCAAGTCAAAATTTATCAGGGAAATCAAAATAAAGAATGGGATGATTCAGCAGAATGTTTAGCCATCAGAGAAGCGTACAAAGCTGAACAGCTTAAAAAACTTAATAGAGAAGCAAAAAACGAGGGCGTAAATCTTTCTCAAGCTTATGTAGAAGACTCCTATAGACGCACCGAAGGAAGAAGGGAGATTGACTATTGGCTGAAAAAAATCGATTTAAAAAATCCAAGCCCTGAAGAAGCTCGATTCTTGCAAGAGGCACAGAATTCTAAACTTGGATCTAGTGTAACTTTACCAGATGGAAAAGTAGTAGTCCGCGGAAAAGATGACGATGACTCCGCCCAAGCCTACACCATAACTTCAATATAAACAGAATTTAACAGGATGTAGAGGATAAAAGAATAACCAATATTATCCCTTTCATTCTCTACATCCTGTTAAATTGTCCTTTATTTTAGTCGAGGGCTGGAATTTGTTCAGCTTCTTCTTCACGTTTTGTTCCAAAGTATTCGCGACTTGCAACGATTACCTCTTCAGACAATCCTGCAATACCAATCATGTTGCTGATCAGTAGCATTGTGATACAAATGTCAGCTAATACCCAAACCATATCCACATGCATAAGTGCTCCCATTGGGATCAATGCAATGTAGAAGATTTTGATGTATGAAGAGTATTGAGATCCCCAAAGGTACCCTGCAGCTTTTTCGGCGCAGCATGCCCAAGCAAGAATTGTTGTATAACCAAAAAGAACTAAAGAAATAATAACGACATAAGCGCCTAACTGACTTCCTAGACCTTCAGTGAAGGCAAAAGTGACCATGTTTGTACTTTTGAGTTCGGGATGTTGCCATGCCCCTGTAACCAACAATACAAGACCTGTCATTGTGCAGACGACCATCACCAAAAATGGAGCAACGAGTGTGCAGAGACCATCGACAACGGGGTTGCTTGTCTTTGCGCTTGATTGAAGAATAGGCACAATCCCTGTTCCTGCGTCAGTAGCGAAAATTCCGCGGTCAAATCCTGTGGTGATCGCTTTCATTACTCCCATTCCAAGAAATCCACCAGCTACAGATTGTGGATTAAGAGCTGCTTTAAACATAATTCCAAAAGCAGGAATGATTTGATCATAGTGCAAGCCAAGGATGATCAATGCAAAAATCAAGTATAGACATGCTTTAACCGGTACAATCAATGAAGCAAATTTCGCCATGCGTGATAAACCCCCTAGGGTCACATACCCTACAAAACCTGCGATTGCAAAGCCGCAAAGAAGGGGATTTAATCCCATTTTTTGGAGCGGAAGAATCATGGAGTTAACTTGTGCAAAGTTACCAACGGTAATGGCTCCAAAAAGAATAGCTACAGCGAAGAATGTTCCAAGAGCTTTAAATCCGAGTCCTTCGGATAAGTAATACATGGGACCGCCCACATACTCCTGATCATCGTTCTTAGTGCGGTATTTAACTCCGAGGATGCAGCTAGCGTATTGGATTGCTGCACCTAAAAATGCCATCACCCACATCCAAATAAGGGCACCGGGTCCTCCGGTAGCCATTGCAACAGCGATACCTGAGATGTTACCTGTACCAAAATTACCCGCTAGAACGGCGGAGATCGCTTCAAAACGGCTGATATTACCCTGTTGACCAGACTCTGATTTTAGTAGGGCTGCGAAACTTTGCTTCAATTTGGTGATTTGGACCCCTCTCAGACGGATGGTGAGGTAAAGGCCTAATAGAATGACTCCCGGGAAGACGCAAAAAAAAGTAAAGGCTTCATTAAAGCCGATCAACAATGATTTCAAATCCATTTTTCTCTCTTAGTAAAAAATAATTTTTTATTTTACGTTTGCTAATTCGATCAAAAATGTGGAGGCGTGTTAATTATTTGCACCCGTGGGTGCGGAGGCGGAGGAGAGAGTGTAGTAAACAGCGATAAAGTTGTTCATCATGGTTCCATGATATCAAAAAACCTCTTAAAAGAAAACAAAAAACCATGGAGCGCAAAGACTCAACTTTAGCATTTTTTGGGGAAGTCAGAAGTCAGAATATTGCATGCCTGACATTAGCATTACAGCACTAATACAGGAAAAACCTTCAAAAATCTTCTGAATTCTGGATTCTGTCTTCTGAATTCCTAAGTATTCAAAATTCAATATTTTGTAGCAAAAAATGCTAAAATCGAGACAGAGGGCAAGGAGAAAAAATAATAGGATGGCGGGATAAGGACAATCGTTTATAAAAAAGAGAATAAAAATTAAGGGTAAAGTAATAAGCTTATTGTACACCCTAATTTTTTGTTTATTGTTCTACAACTGATTATCCTTATCCTGCCTCCTATCCTGATATTTTTTTCTCCGTGTTCTCCGTGCACTTCGTGGTTAATTTGTGGGATAGGCCCAAAAAACTTACCCTACACAATTTTGATGGGCCTCTGTGCTTCGGGTTTGCCATAGGCTGCATGAGCCACAGTGACTTTCAAGTTGGGAAGTGGATTATATTCAATTTTTGAATGGGTATGTCCGCAGTAAACATGCAGATTTTTTTCAGGGTAGTTTTCCATGAGTTCCATCAACATTCTTCCCAAAGAAAGATTTACAAAGATAGGAGCCCATGCATCATCGGTTATTTTTCCTTCGTAGTAGCATGCTTCTCTGAATGGAGGGCAGTGGGTGACAAAAATGACTGAAGAATATTTTTCAAAAACTTTTAGCAGAGTATTTTCGGAATCCAAGGCAGATTGCTCTCCGAGATTTAGCATAAATGTTTTCCATTGATGCCTTCCAAAACCGATAAAGTCTTGGATTTCAGAGAAATCGTAAATAATAGGCGTAATGTCAAAGTTACCTGATTTAGTATCCGCCCAACCATCGTGACCTACAAGAGCGGTATCTTGGCTTAAAGGAACAATCATTCCTGATGTCAAATAATTTATTGAAGGATATTTAGCCGCTAGATTTTTGATATGTTGGACAGTGCTTCCATAGAAGTCATGGTTTCCAAGGATATAATAAAGTGGAATTCCCAAGGCTTTTTGAATTTCTGTAAGACGATCGAAGCAGGTTACTTTTTCAGAGGTATCCCCAGAAATGACGAGGGCATCAGCGTTTTGATTTTTAAAATCTCTTATTAGAGCATCATAGGTAGCTTTATCTGCCATATCAAGATGAAGATCGGAACCCCAGGCAAGGGTCTTTTCCATAACAATACCTCACAATTAAATAAAAATTTTGCCAGATAGTGCTATTTCCATGTAGACATAAGTTAAATATTTTGAGGTTGGATCATGCTTTTACATGACACTTTTTTTGAGGAGAGACTAAATCCTTTATTCTTAGAAACAATCAGGGGGTTCTGGAACCAACTGGAAACAGCCAAGGAATCTGAACCTGCACAGGTAGAGGCTGCACAGCTAAACTTGCTCAAGTTTTTATTCACAAAACTTTTTTTAAAAGAATATAACGCACTTGATCCAAAAAATAATGGTCCTGTCTTTTTTCTTGCGAATGTCCACACAGATGGGGTAGGGGATTATTTTTCACTTTTAAAATGTGCAAAAAAATTTATAGACAAACATCCAAAAGCTGAAGTTCATATTGCCTATACTTTTAAACAAAAGCTTCCTGAAATAGATCCTAAAGATTATGGATTGACCGAAGATAAGATTCATCCATTTTTCGAAAAAACTGATCAAGAGGCGATACAATCTTTAAAGAGCGAGCTTGAGAAAGCTTCAGTGATTGTTAACATAGCATTGGCATGGAACACTTTTGACGACCCTGTATTGTCACCAAAATCATTTTATTTTTCTGAAACGGGAAATTTCCAAGGGATAGGAAATGCTCTGCAAAGACAATGGTATAGTATGGGACTTCTCCCTTTTGAGGAGGGAATTTTTCAAGAAAGGACATTTGATCTTTCTGATCCTTGGAAAAATCAGGATCTAGAAAAATTATTTAAAAAATCGAAGAAGCCCTTTATAGGATACCTTAACAAAATCCCGGAGCAATTGCTGTTATGGATCTATTTAGTTTGTTTGCTTCAGAAAGAAGATAGGGAAGATATAGAGATCATAATTCCTAAACTTCTCAGAGAAAACAAGCTGACAATGGATACAGATTGGATTGAAAAACAGGGGATTAAGTCGATAGTGTCTCTTAATTTTGACAAAGGTGGAACAGAAGATATTCTCTTTGAGGGTGAGTCAAGTTCAGGAAAAACTCTAAGACTCATTCCTGCACTACCTTGTGATGGTGCAGACTTTGAGAAAATGGCCGAGCATACAAAAGAGATAATGGGATGTACCGGGGATGGTTCTTTGAGCGATTGCCTTATTGCTGAAAAAATTCCATTTTATGAATTGCGTCCACACAAAGTTGAGACAATGCAAGCATTTCAAGAGATCGCGAACTTTATGAGGTTTTACGACATTGTCGACTATTTTAATACCCTTGTGGGGTTTAAAGAGTATTCACTCACTGAAACAGCTGAAAATTTGCATAAAATAATGTTGAGGCCCAATTTCAAAAGTCAGTGGGAGTCGATGTTCGAGTTCATAAAGAAATATGCCAATTTTGAAGATAACATGAACGGTCGTCTCAATAGATTTTTGTACTTTCAGCAATCGCCTTCAGCAGCTTCAGTGGAAGAACAACTGGTCCATGAATATTATCAACGAAAAAATTCAGCTTATCAAACCTGTATACTTCTAAAAGAAAGCTTTTAGCTTTTTTTTCTGTTGTAGACATATTTGTAGGTCAGGAAAAGGATAATAATCAGGAAAGCTACCAGTAGAATTTTATCGATCATTGGATCGATATATTCGTAGATGGAATACCAATAGTCTCCAAGAAGATATCCTGTACCTAAGAATGTCGTCACCCATGCAATTGCTCCAAAATAAGCAAAAAGTGCAAAGGAGTGATAGGAAAGAAAGGTCGTACCTGCTGCAAGACCCGTGAAGTGTCTAACACCCGGAATGAAATAGCCAAAAACTAAAGTCCATTTACCATACGATTCGAACCACGCATGGATTTTATCGTACCGCTCTTGCGTCAGCCCAATCCATCCTCCATACTTTAGAAAAAGAAAATGGCCAGCCGTGCGTCCCATAAGGTAGCTTACAGTAATACCAGTAATACTTCCTCCATAAGCTGCAAGCATGGTCGGAATTGGTTCTAGTTTCCCATTGCGGATTAATATTCCTGCGATCACCATTAAAGTTTCTTCAGGGACAGGCAGTGCAATAATCCCTAGGGCAAGCAAGCCGAAAAGGCTGAAACTGCCGTAGTGCACGAGCCAGAGCGAAATTGTTTCTTTGTCTGGTAAATAATCCATAATGAGAAATTGTAGCACTTTTAATATTGAAATTGAAGTCAGAAGTCAGAATAAAGAAGACAGTAGCTTTAAAAACTTGATAACATTTTGAATTTTGACTTCAAAATTCCGACTTCCTTCCATCCTTGCACTTATGATCCAATTTAATTATATTAACTCCATTCCAAACACAGGAGAACCCTATGAGCGCACGAGTGAAGGAGATATTAAATTGGTACCGTGGTGAAAATCCCGGCGTCTTGACAAATCTTGCAAGGCTTTTAAACCATGGAAAATTAGCCGGCACAGGAAAAATGATTATTCTACCGGTGGACCAAGGGTTTGAGCATGGACCTGCTAGAAGCTTTGCTTCTAATCCTGCAGCATATGATCCCAATTACCACTTCCAACTCGCCATCGATGCAGGACTTAACGGTTATGCAAGCTGCTTAGGATTTTTAGAAGCAGGCGCAGCTGAGTTTGCTGGACAAATCCCGTTAATTTTAAAAGTTAATAGCCATGATGTTCTCCATTCTGAAAAGGACCCCATGGGAGCACAAACAGCTTCTGTTGGAGATGCATTAAGATTAGGATGCGTGGGGATTGGTTACACAATTTATCCAGGAACAATTGACAGGCGATTCCAATACGAACAATTGCGTGAATTGACTGAAGAAGCTAAAGCTGCTGGTTTGGCTGTGGTTGTTTGGGCTTATCCGCGCGGAGGAGACTTAAGCAAAGAAGGGGAGACTTCTTTGGATGTAATAGCGTATGCCGCTCAGATTGCTTCTCAATTAGGTGCGCATATTGTGAAAACAAAGCTCCCTTCAGCGAAGATTGAGCAAGAAGAGGCTAGGAAAGTTTATGAAGCTTTAAAGATTCCTAAAGATACCTTGAAAGATCGTGTCAAGCACGTTGTTCAAAGCGCATTCAATGGCAAAAGGATTGTGATCTTCTCTGGCGGTGCAAAAGAAGACGACAACACAATCTTCGAAGATGTGCGCGGCATCCGTGATGGTGGAGGATTTGGTTCGATCATTGGAAGAAACTCTTTCCAACGTGATAAGAAATCTGCGCTCGTCCTCCTTGACAAAATGATTAGCATCTACCAAGGCAAAGAGTAATAGCAGTTGGCGCGCTCGCGCGAAGCACTTTGGAGTGTTGTGCCACAAAAATTGCCGCTCGCGCAGGGCGCCTGGAGGCTATGTCATAGGGCACAGCCTTGACTTTAGCATTTTTTGGGGAATTCAGAAGTCAGAATTCAGAAGTCAGAATATTGCATGCCCTGACATTAGCATTACAGCCCTAATACAGGAAAAAACTTCAAAGATTCTTCTGAATTCTGGATTCTGTCTTCTGAATTCCCCAAAAAATGCTAAAGTCGAGACAGCGTGCTGTATAATCTTATGGTATCTTAGCGATCACAGGATTGCTTTCAGTACCTTCAGCACTAACGGCTCTTAACTTATAAATGTAGCTCTTTTTCTTTTTAACGCTGCGATCTTCATAACATAAAGGATCATTTGCACTAATAAATGCAATCAACTTATCGAATCGGTATAAATTGTATCCAACCACTGTAAGATCAATGCTAGCATCCCATGTTAATACATTAATAAGATCTGTTTGATCTAGGAACTTATCCTTCACTTGCCTGCCTTTAAAGTTGTGGGCAGGTGTCGGCGCTGGAGGAATAGGGGCATCAATATAAGCAGCCTGAACGATTTGGATATCCTCCCCAAGCGCGGTCCAAACTACCGTAGCAGCACCCTTGCTGTTAACAGCGATATTAGGATCAATATTCGCAAAATTTGGATTTGATAACAAAGTGTTCTGAGGATTCCAAGTATTCAACGAAGACTTATACTGATTTACATAAATTGAATCTGTTCCATCTGTGTTTGATAATTTCTCCCAAACAGCAAAAGCATTTCCTTCTCCATCAGTTCCTATACGGGGACTATTAAAGTTTTCAAATGCCTCGTTAACTGAATCGAGAACTCTTGGAGCTTCCCATGCACCATTTTGAAAACGAGATACCAGAATTTTAGAAACCCCTAAGGTCGAATTTTCCAGGTTCCAAATCGCCAAAGCATTTCCCACTGGATCTATTGAAACACTAGCTTCAGTGATCAATTCTTGCGCTGTTGGCGTATACACTGAAACTGCAGGCATGTAAAATCCATTTCCGTAAATGACAGATTTCAAACCGTTGTCGCTTGTATCTTTCCAAAGGATTATAGCGATATTAGAAGGATTAATCGATGTCGACAATATCGGTAGGCAGAAGTTTGAAGAGGAACTACAGGTGGGTGCTACATCGGAAGTTAAAGAGGGGTTGACTTCCCAAGATGTTCCGTTAAAAAATGCTGCTTGCAACTTATCACCAGAAGGTCCTGTGACTATCCAGGCTGCAATTGCTTGTCCTGTCGGGGATCCAGACATTTTAAAGTTGGGGATAAAATCTCCAGGATTGAATACAGTTTGCGGAGTTCCCCACGCAGAATTAAAGCTATTCCATTGAATTAAGTCAGTTGATGTCAATGGATCTGAAGTAGGCCATGCAGCCAATGCTTTGTTCGTACTATCCAAATTAATTCCTGGTGAAGGGAGTAATGAGACAATCAAATCGTTATTTCCTGAGATCACTTCGGGAGTACTCCATACATTGTTCACTAGGTTGGAACTGCTAAGAAAACTATCACCTAAAGTATCAAACTCTACCCATGCAGCAGTAGCATTTCCTGTGCTATTAACAGAAATAGCGGGAGTACCTGAAGCTTCATTTGCACTGGGGAACAAATGGATGTTTTGAACTGCTCCCTGTACAAGCTGTGCTGCTTTTTGATTAAGATCATCGTTATTGTTGACGATAGAAATAATGACTGCATTTCCTTCTGCATCGATGCCTACGGTGGGCAATTGCACAAAGGTTGAACTGAAAATATCTATTGGTCCTTGCCAATCTGCAGTTAAAGATGGCAATGAAAATATGAAAAGTAACAACACCTTAGTGTATTTCATAGAACCCTCCTAAAAAAGTTCAAAAATACACTAAGATATATTTTTGTGCAGGAATTAGAAGGATCGACTCATTTTTTCCAACAAGTAATCAAAAGGGTAGTAGTGTCCTTCGTCTTGATCATCTTGGTATTCCCAGACCATTTTGTTTAATCGGATTTTATGGTTAATCCGATCTTCTTTTGTACATTCAGATTTTGTATGAACTTCTGCTAGAATCCTTGTTATATCTTCAATGTAGGAATTAAAATAATAGTACAAATAAAAGTTACGAAGATCATTTTTCTCTTTCTCGCTGTCTTTTGCGGCAAAATGATTATCAATGCCTAAATTGATAGCTTTTAGAAGAGCCATTTTTTCGGGATTTTCTTTAAAATGGGCATCCAGTTTCGCAATTTGGGATGGGTTAAGTCGAATTTTAGCAAGCTTTTGCTCCATAATCGGATTTGACTCAGCCTTTTCTTCACTCTTTTTGATGTGGTAAAAATAGGCCAATAACTCATCAAAAGTGAAGAAGCTGGCGACATCGACAAATTTGATGTCATTATTATTGAGAATGACATTACCACCGTGGAGATCAATATAAAGCATGTTTATTGAAAAGGCGTATTTGATGACATCCATGAACTTTCTTGAGGCTTGCATTGCATTCTTATGAGATATCAAATGACGAGGAGTCTGATGTAAACTTGCCCCTTCAACAAGTTCCATTACCATATAATAAGTATTATCAATTTGGAATAGGTCATAGGTTTTGACAATGTTTGGGTGATTAAGAGTTTGGCCAATAAAAAATTCCCTTTCAACATCGGCAAATAACATTTTTCCTAAAGGGTCATTGTCATGGTTTTTGTAGGATTTAATAGCAAATTTGTTTCCACGAGTGTCATGAACAGCATAAACACATCCAAATGCACCTTCCCCTAGCTTATCATCAACTATGTAACGAGCTGTTGTGGAAACAATTTCTTTTAAGTCTGTATCATCTGCATAAAGAGAAATTGTAGAAATTATTATAAAAGAAAAAATGAATAAAAGTTTATTAATCATAAATACCACCTATAAAAATTAAGCAGTAAGATAATACATGTTCATAAAAATTAGATAAAGGAATGATTAATTTTATATGCAGCGCAGAGCCTAGTCTACGCTACATTACAAAATCTCTATTTATTTCCTACATAGTAGGTTAATCTCGACTTTAGCGTTTTTTGGGGAAGTCAGAGGGGGGAATTCGGAAGTCAGAATATTGCATGCCCTGACATTAGCGTTACAGCACTAATGCAAGAAAAAACTTCAAATATTCTTCTGAATTCTGGATTCTGTCTTCTGAATTCGAGTTAGTGCTACTGTCTTAGAACATTTTTGACTAGATCTATGTAGCCATTGAGGGACTCTGTTTCGGAACAGATATAATGAACTTGTTCATTGTCCATTATGGGTTTTTCACTGATGTACCTTACACGGGCTAAAATCTCAATGTCAGGATTCAGCGTTCTAGCTGCATGGATGATGTTAATTGTTTTAGTTGTATCTGGAATGGTTATTAACAGATACTTAGCCTCCTCAACGCGAGCATTACTTAAAATCGAAGGATCAGTTGCATCACCAAAAATAATCGGATCATGTTCCTCAAGCTGAGACACAGTATCAATATTTTGTTCAATAATGGAGGATGTGAATCCTAGTTTCTTCAAAATTGTAGAAACCTCTCTTCCTATAGGTCCATAACCTACTAAAATGACTTTTGGGGGTATTGATTTTGCAATCTTTAAGGCTGCATCGGACTTATATTTAAATATCGGAAATTTTTCGATCCAAGGTTCAATTTTCTCCATCAATTGAAAAAGAAGAGGATTCAACGAAATAGAGACCATCGCACATGCAACAAGGATATCGTATCCTTCATCGGGTAGGATATTAAACTTCATGGCCTCTTCTGCAAGTATGAATGAGAACTCACCGATCTGAGCTAAGGCAATTGCCACGGTAAGAGCGACCTTTACAGGATATTTCATCGCAAATGTCAGCAGAAAGGCTGTTAAAGGTTTAACGCAAAGGATAACAAAAATGACGCCAAGGAATATTGGAAAATATTTTACAATAGCTTCTGGATTAAAAAGCATACCGACTGACAGAAAGAAAATAATCGCAAAGATATCTTTTAGGGGTAAAGCATTGGCGGCAGCTTGATGTCTGACAGTAGTGTTTCCGATGATCATACCGGCTAAAAATGAACCTAAGGCCATGGAAGTTCCAAAGACATATGCCGAACCTACGGCAATAACGAAAACTAAAGCTAATACAGAGACTGTAAAAAGTTCCTGAGATCGAAGGCGTGCAACATTTGTGAGTATAAAAGAAACAACTCTCTGCCCTCCAGTGAACATCAGCGCAGCTAATAAAATGAACTTACCGATCACTAAAATGAAATTTGTTCCCAGGTCATAAAGAGAGATGGACTCATTCTCCCGGAGATTAGCAAAAGAAGGTAATAATACAAGGATAATAACTGTAAAAATGTCTTCCACAACTAGCCAACCGATTGCAATATGGCCTTGCATTGTAGAGAGAAGTTGAAAATCTGTTAGTACGCGGACTAGAACAACCGTACTTGCTACACCGATGGCTAACCCAATGATAATACCGGAAGATAAACTCCAGCCTGCCCAATAAATGATTGCACCTCCTACGATGGCAGCAACTAAAGTTTGCAAAGTCGCCCCTGGAATTGCAATATTCTTTACACCTGCTAAGTCCTCTAACTTGAAATGAAGCCCTACTCCGAACAGCATTAAAATTACTCCAATTTCTGCAAGCTGTTCTGAGATAGCAAGGTCAGCAACAAATCCCGGCGAATAGGGACCGATCATATATCCTGCTAGCAAAAAACCCAAAATTGAAGGAAGTCGAAGTCTCTGTGCTATATATGCAAAGATGCTTGCAAAAGAAAATCCTATTGTCAGGATACCGATGAGGTGAAGCTTATGTTCCATAGTGTTAATACTTTTTTTAAAAGTAATAACACATAATCTTATTTACTTCGACAAATAATCTATTTTAGGTTTTGTGAAGTTTTAGATCTTATTCTTTTCTTAGAAGTTATTTTTATTTTTGAGGGCTTTTGGGGAAGTCGCTTTTTAAAAACTTTCAAGAATTTTAAAAAATTATTTACCATAGAAGAGGCGGTAGGTTTTGGTCATGGCCCAGGATGTAATGCCAAAAAAGAGCGAAAATACAATGGCAAAACCTACTAAATTGGGAACACCCATTAGGTTTAATACCATTTTTAGTTGAATGACAATTGTACTAAGAACAAAGATTAAAATAGAGCATTGACCTTCGACCCCAACGATTGTTAGAAACTTTTTTGTTGCACTTGATAGTGTTTCAAAATGCTCAAGCAAAGAACTGACAATCGATATTAGGATCAATAAAAGACCGCCATACGTAATCCAACGCCAAAGTCCCATGTCGTCTCCATTAGAAAATAATAACGCAAAGTCCCCATGTGTGTATCTCAGAATTGCTAGGCCGCACAAAGTCATGAAAAGACCAGCTGCTGCAAAAAGGGTATTTCTATTTGAAATAGGATTTTGATATAGATATATTCCTAAACCTACTCCAAATAAACTTCCAAATGTCATGTTAAAATAGGAAAATTTTGCAACGGACATCAACCTTGCAAGCTGAAACACTCCACTCTGCTCATTCGAAAGTAAAATATGTTGCGCAGTGAGATAAGCCAAATAAAAACCAATTCCAAGAATAAGACAGCCCAAAATTTTTGATCGGAAAAGCGCGATAAATTTAAACCATAATGATGCTGTTAACATCGCCAAGAAATAATAAAATAGAGGACCATAAAGAACTAAAATGGAGCTTTCAGGATTCTGATGTGTTGATCGTATGTAGAATTCAAGCAATGTACTGATAATGATGCTAGAGCCTAAAATTCCTAAACCTAGCTTGATTTTACTATAAAATTGTGAGGAACCTTTTAAGTAAAATGGGAAAAAATTGTAACCCAGAGTCATTCCAAAAACAAAAGCAAACCCGGGTGTAGCAAAATTAATAAAGGGGGAAAGCCACATTTTTATGGGTGCTAAAAAGGGAATCCTTTGAAGTAAGGCAGGCATCCAATGATCAAACACTACAAGTGTCACTAACAAACCTCGAGAAATGTTGACCAATAGATTGGTCTTTTCACTGTCTGTTAGGATTCTTTCAACTTCAATAGAAACACCCTCTGTTTCTTCTTTTACAATTTGAGCGATTGTTTTCCCTTGTAAAACCCCTCTTGCATATTTTTCATCAATTCCATACCAATGCATTTTGATCAAAGCATTGATCGCACTCAATGAATCTCCCCCTAAATCAACAAAACGGTCATGTATTCCAATATTCTTGATCCCTAATATTTCTTCCCAAATTTTAATAAGGTCTTTTTCCCTTTCCGAATAAGCTGATGTGTCAATTTCCTCCCGCTCTTTCATTTCAGGCAGAGGCAATGACTGCAAATCGATCTTGCCATTTGGTAGCAATGGAAATTTCTCTAACTTCACAAAATAATTCGGTACCATGTACGGAGGAAGTTTTTCCTGAATTCTTTTATGGAGATCTTGACTCTCAATAGATTTCTGAGGATTGCTTGTGTAATAGGCTACAAGGAATTTGGATGCCCTTCCAAAGTCTTTGGCAATGACAATGGCACGGGAAACCTCATCTTCCTCCTCAATTTTATGAATAATCTCATCAAGTTCAACACGAAATCCACGCACCTTAATCTGATGATCAGTGCGTCCCACAAATACAACATCGTTGTTTGGAAGATATTTGCCCTGATCTCCAGTTTTGTAACAACGATCATTGGTATTCCCTGTAATAGGATTTGCAATATAGCGAAGATGCGTTTGATCGGGATCGTTCAAATACCCACGCGACAAATAGGGAGTTCTAATAACAATTTCTCCTACTTCATTCTCTTTCCCCAATTTTCTGTTCGCCACAACTAAAATTTGAACGTCATCGATTCCTTTTCCAATCGGAAAACTATCTACGACGATTTTTGAATCAATTGCAAAGTAGGACATGGCTTGGGGAGTTTCTGTAGAACCATAGAAATTTACCTGAGAACCGTTTGGCGCTATCCGAAAAATCTGTTTTGATATTTTTGGACTTAGCGTTTCTCCACCCCAAAAGAAATACCGGATCTTGTCTAAAGCCGCATTTGGATTGGCAGCAATGACACTTCCTAAGCTGGGGGTAAGATGTAGAACATTGATAGAGTGGTCCTGAAGCCATTGGGCCAATTCAAAGGGATCTAATAAAGTTGATTGATTAGGAATAAATAATGTTGCGCCTAATGACAATGGAGTAAAAATATCCCTCAAGGCAGGATCGTGGCTTAGGCCGGATAAAAATGAAAATCGATCATTTTGACTCAATTTGTGATGCTTAATATGCCACTCAATGAAGTGGTTTAAGGGACCATGGGTATTAATAATGCATTTTGGTTTACCCGTACTTCCAGAGGTAAAGGAATAGTAGGCTTCATCTTCTTGGGAGGGTTGGTAGGGGATTATAGGCTCAATATTTTGTAAACTCCTTAACGCATCAGAAGCTTTTGAAAAAAGTCTAAATATTTTCCCTTCCAATTGGATTTCGAGTTCTTTAGGAAGAACAGTATTACCACAAACGATTAAGTAATGGGGTTTTGTAAATTCTAGATTTTTCAAAATGTACGAGGAAGGGTACTCGGAATCGAGAATAAAAAAGGCTGCTCCCGATTTGGAGACCCCCAATAACGCATACACTAAAGCTGCATTCCTATTGGAATAGATCGCCACACGTCCCCCTGGGCCAATCCCTTGTTGGTGGAGATATCCTGCTAGCTTAGAAGAGATTTCTTCCAGGTCTCGATAAGTACAAATTCCATCGTTAGAAACTATAGCGATATGATTTGGAAATTCTTTTGCTTTTTGATCAAAAAGTTGAAAAATGGAGCCAGAAAATTTATAATTTAAAGGAGTTGTAACATCCATTGAATAAAGCAATATGAATTAAAAACTTCATATTGCTTTATACCGGAATTATTTAGCTCGAATTTATTTAATCTGCCAGCGAAGTCCCTCAAGAAGAGACATATCAACAAAGTTGTTATCCCTCAGAGAATTAAATTTTAAAACTTATATTGAAAAGTGATTAAATTAAGGATGCGGTATGACAGATAATATTGTGATATATTCTTTAGAAGGACCATAATACCAAAAAATTCGATAGGCACCTGAGGTTTTGTTTTCAGCATAGGCTTCAAATATTTCTTCCCCGTTCGGGCCATTCAAACTGCTATATTTGTGCGTATGAAGCGATGGATGCTTTAGATTGACTTCCATGAGCCCAAGCGCTTTCCTAATTTTTTTCCATTCAGGAGCTTTTTGGGGAGAGTTTTCAAGTTCATCGAGCTGCCGATTTGCTTCTTCGGTATACTTTAGCTTAAATTTCATCGTCAGCAAATTCAGCGTAAGATGGTCGTTCTTTCAGTTTGCCTTCTTGTGCTTCTTTAACACCCTTTTTAAGGGACTTCAGAGCTTTAGGATTTTCATATAACCAAGATTCATGTGCTGGCACTTCAGCAAGAGGTTCTAAAATAATTTTATTACCTTCTTTATACGCATTTACAGCGTGAACATTCCCTTTTGGCAAAAATTTATTAAGATTTACACGCCTGCGGGTATCAATTGGTAATCTAGTCATAAATACCTCCTACTTTTATTATAAATAAGGATTAATAAATTTGCAACATAACAACATAATAACAATGCAACATAACAACATTCCTATAAGTTATATAGAGATAGAAGAATGATGAAAAAAATGATAATACGGGAATAAAAAAGCCCCTCGATTTGAGGGGCTTGACTCCGGAAGTAGGGTCGAACCTACAGACCAACAAATTATTGACAATCACCAATATTCGTGGTATTATGACCAAAAAAGGTGGTTGATATGCTAGAGTCTCTTTTTGGCAATGCAGTCATTGAGAAGATATTGTTCTACCTTGTGGTCAATGAGGAATGTTATCCTTCACAGCTTAAAGAGGTATTTCAAATGCCGCTCTTCAGTTTCCAGAGAGGATTGGCGCGATTGGAAAAAGGAGGGGTCATCGTCAGTCAGCGAAAGGGAAAGACGCTATTATATCAATTCAATCCGCGCTATCCCTTCCTTAAAGAATTGAAAGCGTTTTTGGAAAGAGCCTATGATGGATTTCCTCAAGAAGTGCGAGATAAGTACTACGAGCAGATAACTAGAAAGCGTCCAAGGCGTCATGGAAAGCCATTATGATGGATTGGAAGAACATTAGCCTCAAAGAGCTAGCCGGTTATATTTCTGAGGAACTTAGAAAGCGGGGCATTGAGACAATTCTCGTCGGTGGAGCTTGCGTCACAATTTACTCCGAGAATCGCTATCAATCGCACGATTTGGATTATGTGACCTACGAGGACATGAGGAAAGTCAAAAAAGCATTGCTAGAACTGGAATTCACTGAAAAAGCGAGGTATTTTCAGCATCCAGAATGTCCCTGGTTTGTGGAATTTGTGTCCCCACCTGCGACTGTCGGAAAGGAATATCTACGTGAATGCAGTTAACTTCTGACAAAATGTCCCGCACTAGCAACGCTCAGTTTTTTGTTTCCTGAATGTATGCCACAGTTCCTCCGTGGTTGATGATTTGGTAATGACGGATTGTCAATCCTTTGTTATGTTAATCATTATTAGCCTCTTACTGCTTCTTGAAGGGGCTAAGTCATAAAAAGCCTTGTTTTTGGTGCATTTGCAAGAAAACTTAGGCTCTTAAAAGGATTTTTGTCCTTAGAGAAAAAAACTATCGGCAACGAGAGTTGTTGCCATTTTTTGCGGGGGAGTGCACCGCTAGTGCACCATTAAACAAAAATGGCAGTTACCGCTCTCGCCGCAACTGCCTCACTATAAGTATCTCCGGAAGTAGGGGTCGAACCTACGACCAACGGATTAACAGTCCGCTGCTCTACCACTGAGCTATTCCGGAATAGGAAAGCTTGTATAGTAGTGAACATGCGAATTTTCCGCAATAAATTTTGGAGTTCTGATAAAATTAGGGTTATGAAATGGTTCAGAAGCCTGCTCTACAGACTAGATGTTCCCCTCGCAATCCGAGTCGGTATCACCGCCTGCGCTGCTTTTCTCACCCAAGAAGCCATAACCTTCTACTTTCCGCGCCCTGACCAGTTCATCGGAGCCCTTTGGTGCGTCCTTTCTGCCATCATTGTCTCGCAAGCAAACTTAGGAAAAACCCTTAAAGCTGGACAAGACAGATTTTTAGGGGGTCTTATTGGATGCTTCCTCGGTAGCCTTTTCACCGTCCTCTACGGAGCCACTGTTGTTACCCTAGGAGTTAGTGTCGCCCTTACTGTCATGATCTGCGCCTTCTTAAATTTGCAAGATGCCATTAGAATCGCTTCTCTTTCTGTAGCTGTTGTCATGCTTTCTTGGGCCAATCATACAGAATTTTCTCCCTGGGCCTTTGGATTCTTCCGCTTTCTAGACTCTGTCATCGGTATTGTTGTCGCAGTTCTAGTTTCACATTTAATTTTACCTACACAAGCAGAAGACGCAATCAAGACAAATGTCTCGGATGCTATCCTCAAAATTAAAGAACTTTTTCACTCTGTCGTCCACTTTGAATTTAACAAAGATACCGCAGCTAAACTCAGCTCTGACATTATTAATTCCTTACTCGACACCCATAAAGCATGGGATGAGGCCAAATTGGAGCTCTTTACACAATCTCGAAATGTAGATAGTTGGACCCTTGTGATCCACCAAGCTGAAAGGCTGCATGAAATGGTCCTATCCTTGGCTTCAGTTTATGATTCTGCTACAAAGCAATTATTGGATGAATCTTTGGAAAAACAAACTGTTCGAGTTGCTCAAAGAACTGAGGAAGCAATGGAAAGATTGGCCTTCCAAGCAAAAACAGGAAGCCGATATTCCATAGCAGATAGCTTGAATAAAGATTTAGATCTGCTTAACGATGAACTTCAACGTTTCAGGACGACTCGGGTCACTCGAAACTTTGAATTGATCTCTGTTCAGAACTTTTTTGTGCTATTTTATACTCTTCGCGCTATTGTTGAGGAGCTGCAAAAGTTGGAAACCACACTTTTGCAGATTAACGCACATAATCAGGAATAAGCATTTTTCTATGTTTTCTCGAATCATCGTCATTTTTATTTGTTTTATTTTTTCAATTGGAAATTTATATGGGGATGAAAAGTTTTTGCTAGTGACAGGCACTGCACGGAGTGGGACATTTTATATTACGAAAGTTCTTAAAGAATGTGGACTAGATATTAAGCACGAGCTTTTTGGAAGCGACGGCGCTTGTTCATGGCTAATGGTCCCGGAAACCGATGAAACGCCTTGGGGACCGGGTAGAAAAGGGGTTGTTTTTAAACATATTTTACATCAGATCAGAGATCCGTTGAAAAGTATGAGTTCAATTTATACAACGGAGCCCCCTCAAGCCTGGACATACATTATGCAAAATATTCCAGAGATCACATGGATGGATCCCAAACTAGTTCGTTGCGCTAAATATTGGTACTATTGGAATTTAAAGGCGGAGAAGTTGGCAGAATTTTCATACCCTGTTGAGGATATTGAAAATCAGTGGGAAAATTTGGAAAGAGTATTAGGAATGAAATTGGACAAAACTTCTTTGGATAGGATTTCGAAAGACGTTAATACTAGAGGTGGATATAAACTGGAAGTAACATGGAAATTGCTTAAGCGTGAATTAGACCCTTATCTATTCAAACAAATTCAAATAATGGCGCAAAGATATGGATATGCAATCGAAGATAAGTAGCCGTCATAAGAAAATTGTTAAGGAACTGCAAAAACAAGTGACCTCAGGAATTTCACAAAAACGTCATTCTACAACGTCCCATACAATGCGAACCTATTTAAACAAGCCTCATGGTTTGAGGCTTGATCTAGGAGCTTTAAATCAAATTCTCTATGTGGATGTAAAAAACAGGGTAGCATTGGTAGAACCCAAAGTCACAATGGAAGAACTTGCAAAGGCGTTATTACCCTTAGGACTCATTCCACCCATCATTGCAGAATTTAAAAATATTACGGTTGGAGGCGCAATCAATGGCGCTGCCCTTGAAAGCTCTTCGCATGCACATGGACAGTTTAATGATGCTTGCTTAGCTTATAACGTTCTTTTGTCAGATGGAACAGTGGTAAGAGCCTCAAGAGATGAAAATTCAGATTTATTTTATGGAATCTCCAGTTCTTATGGATCAATAGGACAAATTGTTTCTGTTGAAATCGGTTTGGTACCTGTTAAGCCTTGGGCCAAAGTCTACTTTACACGGTACAATTCTGCAAAAAATACGATTGAAAAATTAGCCAGTTCAAGTAGAAGAATGGACGCTCCACAATTTTTGGAAGGCCTTATCTTTGATCGTGAACATGGAATCGCTATTGAAGGTGTACTCACAGAAAATATCGAGACAGGATCTTATGTTTTGAAGCAAAAGAACCATTGGGAGCCTTGGTATTATCAAGTTTTAAGAGAAAAAAGTTCTAAAATGGTTGAAGGGGATTCTAGTTCATTTTTTATGCCGGTGGAAGATTATCTATTTAGATATGATCGTGGAGCTTTTTGGATGGGTACCTATTTTCTCCATGGGAGGTTGCTGAAAAATTTTCTAACAGGTCGATGGAAAAATGGGAATTTTAATGAATTAAGAGATCCGGGAATTTTCTTTAGAGGACTTTGGGGATGGGTTTGCAACAGCAAAAGGCTTTATTCTATTTTGCATTGGAATGGAGAAGAGTTCTTTTCGAAGCGGGCAATCATTCAAGACTTTTACATTCCTGAAAAAAGAACTGTAGAATATGTGGAGAAAGCTTTGGATTTGACTGGTATTTCACCGTTATGGCTCTGTCCGGTTAAAACGTGCGGCAAAGAACAAGTGTTTGCTCCACATTCGAGTGATGATGATTTAGTGTTCGATGTTGGAGTCTATGGGTTTCCTAAAGAGAACGAGGAAGGTTCAGTTATTACATCTAAGCTGGAAAAAATGGCCCATGAATTAGGTGGAAGAAAGATGCTCTATAGCTATACATTTTTCTCAGAGGAAGAATTTTGGAATATTTATTCAAAAGACGCTTACGATAACCTTAAAAAGAAATGGGACAAAAGTAATCTTTGGACATGCATTTCGAAGAAGGTATTGAGGGGAGTTTAAAATAGTAGGTTGTGTGATTGGAAGAAGAGCTCCAGAAAACGGAATCCAAGAAGACACATATAATTTCCTGACTTCCGACTTCGTCTTCTATGGGGACTTTGCTTATTAAAGATTTTCAATTGCAAAATCTTCGATGCGTAGGATGGGATGGGTTTGATAGTGAGAGCAT
Organism: Parachlamydiaceae bacterium; assembly: GCA_039806825.1. Classification (GTDB taxonomy): domain Bacteria; phylum Chlamydiota; class Chlamydiia; order Chlamydiales; family Parachlamydiaceae; genus JBDHQB01. The sequence continues at coordinate 96,540 of JBDHQB010000003.1, forward strand.
AATGCGTCTCGAAATGTTTTTGCCCGCTTTGGAAGTCCTAATTCACAGTAGTTCTTCACTTGCTGGTAAACAGCTTCTTTGAAAATTGTAGTATCTGATTCTTGGCCGTTAAGATTGTCTAGGCTGACGTAGAAATTGAAATTTGCAGCTTTGGAAAGGATCCATTCTAAGGCTTGAGGCTTGACTTCCGATTTTAAAAAAAGCTGTTGCTGTTCTCCTGTTCGCCCATCAGGTTCATACCAATATCCGAAGTCAACGAGTTGCCGACGTTGTTCACCCGCAATAAGCCAATGGGAAGTTTCGTGTAATGCACTTGCATAAAAGCCATGCGCAAAGATGACTTCATGATGTTTTCTTGCACTATCGGCAGGGAGATAGATGGGCTCCTTATCGCCTCGCACTAAAATGGTGTTATACTCGTTCAAAAAGCAATTTTTAAAGATTTCGATCAAGTCTTCGTAATGGTGCATATTCTTATCTAATCTAATTCATCAATCTGTGGGTGATCATCAATGTTATTTGAGAGTTCATCGTATAGGTTATCCTCAGGGACATCGAATGGGTTCGATGCGTTCACATTAGCGAGATCATGGACTCTGTATGCTCTTCCATTAATCTCAATAGTCATGTTCGAATAAATGCTCAAAGGACCGTGATATCTCGAAGGTCCATAGCAGTTATATGTTGTCATCCCAACAATACCGATTAGATTGTTTGGGTTCAACGGGGTTAGTCTAGTTAAAGCTTGGCTTAATAAATTAATCGAATTCAAAATACTTCTTATAGAGGTTTGAACTGTGAATAGGGGAGATCCTACCGATACTGTTCTGTTTACGAAATCTCTTAAGCTTCTAAGGCGCTCTGGCGTTAAAGGAGCGAGGTTTGGTACAGCAGAGAACACTTGAAGAGTAGACGTATTAAGGATTCCAAGTGTATTACTTATTGCATCCAAAGGTGTAAAATAAGGTTCACGAGAGCCAACTAATGGAGGCTGTGCTGAAGGTTCATTCAAAGGAACAGGTAATGAGCTAGCAGCTCGAGGTGCAATTCTAGGGGGTAAATTTGCCCTAAAAACAATGCGAACATGGCTTAATTCTGGGTGAATCGAGTCCTTTGGGATAATAACCCTTCTGCATAGCGGGCAAGGAACATCACAGGTGCCTCCATTAGATTTTTCCTTAATCCAGTTATTAATACATTCCGTATCAAATTTATGCTTGCAATGTGTGATGAAAGTGTCATTTTTGTAAGGATCATAGCATATCACACAATTGTCTACCTGATCACTTACTCGTGCTACTGGACCACCCATTCTATCCTCCAAAAATTTGAAGTTACAAGCATATAATAGATTTTCGTTTAAAATCAATAGAATTATTAATCGTTAAAAATAATTAATAAAAATCTAAACTTATTGAATTTAATTAAAGTATGCTAAAGCTATAACTCAAGATTTTAGTTTTCAAAAAAAAGGCCAAGGTTTGCCTTGGCCTTTTTTATTTTTTGAAAGAACTATTTTAGTAGTCCATGTGGGCTGGGGCAGCTTCTGGCTTGTCGGCTGGGATTTCAGCGACGATTGCTTCTGTTGTCAAGAGCATTGCAGCTATCGACGAAGCATTTTCCAGAGCTGTACGGACCACTTTTGTTGGATCCAGAATACCCGCTTGAATCATATCTACGAACTCGCCAGTCAGGGCATTGTATCCGCTCTTCTCACCAAGTGTCTCCACTTGCTGAAGAATGATTGCGCCTTCTTGACCTGCGTTCTCAGCAATTTGACGTAAAGGTGAACTTAAAGCGCGCACGATAATCTTCGCGCCAGTCTTCTCATCCCCTTCCAAACCATTTGCCATCGATGTCACGGCTGGAATGCAACGCACTAATGCCACACCACCGCCAGGAAGGATTCCCTCTTCCACTGCAGCTGCTGTTGCATGCTGAGCGTCGTCCACACGGTCTTTCTTCTCTTTCATCTCAACTTCTGTTGCAGCGCCAACTCGGATTACAGCGACTCCACCAGCAAGCTTCGCAAGGCGTTCTTGAAGTTTTTCACGGTCGTAGTCCGAATCTGTCTCTTCGATTTGACGTTTAATCAAAGCGATGCGATCTTTAATCTTGTTCTTATCGCCTTTGCCTTCAATGAGCGTTGTCTCATCTTTCTTCACAACTGCTTTCTTGACTTGGCCCAGCATCTCGATCGTCGTATTTTCAAGCTTCTGTCCAAGTTCTTCGGAGACGACTTGAGCGCCTGTTAAAATCGCGATATCTTCGAGCATTGCTTTGCGGCGGTCGCCGAAGCCAGGAGCTTTCACTGCGCACACTTTCAGTCCAGCACGGAGCCTGTTGACAACAAGTGTTGCTAATGCTTCACCTTCGACATCTTCAGCAATGATCAAGAGGGGTCTACCCGTCTCTGCAACAGCTTGCAAGATTGGAATCAGCTCTTTAATGCCGGAGATTTTTTTCTCGTGAATTAAAATATAAGCGTCATCGAATACGCACTCTTGTGTCTCTGGGTTTGTCATGAAGTAGCCGGAAAGATATCCGCGATCGAAATTCATCCCTTTTACAACATCCAAAGTGGTCTCGAAGCCCTTTGCTTCTTCAACGGTGATAGTTCCATCTTTTCCCACTTTTTCCATTGCTTGTGCAATGAGGTTACCAATTTCGCTGTCGTTGTTAGCTGAAATTGTTGCAACTTGTGCAATCTCTTGTTGTGTTTCCACTTTTTTACTGAGTTTTTGCAATCTTTCAACAACCGTTTTTACAGCTTTTTCCATTCCACGTTTGAGGTCAAGCGGATTTGCACCAGCTGCAACGTTGCGAAGTCCTTCAGCATAGATAGCTTCAGCTAAGACTGTCGCTGTTGTGGTGCCGTCTCCAGCTTTATCAGCGGTTTTGCTAGCAACTTCCTTCACCATTTGAGCGCCCATGTTCTCGAATTTATCTTCGAGTTCGATCTCTTTCGCTACTGTTACACCGTCTTTTGTAATGTGAGGTGTGCCATAAGATTTGTCGATGATGACGTTACGACCTTTCGGTCCGAGTGTCACTTTTACTGCGTCAGCAAGGGTGCGTACACCTTTCAAAATTTTCTGACGGGCATCTTCTTTGAATTTAATATTTTTTGCTGCCATATGAAATGCTCCTTAATTCAATTATTTTTCGATGATGGCGATAATTTCGTCTGCTTTGAGAATGACATAGTCTTCTCCATCAAGCTGAACATCTTGCCCTGAATATTTTTCCATCAAAATAATGTCACCTTTTTTAACGGGCATTGGAATCAAAGCTCCATTTTTGTCAGTGTTGCCTGTTCCAATGGCTACCACTTTCGCTTGCTCCTGTTTTTTCTTTGCTGAGTCAGGGAGCAAGATTCCACCTTTGAGTGTGCTATCTGCTTCAATACGTTCCACAAGTACTCTGTTTCCAAGGGGTTGGAATTTAGGAGAGGAACAGCCGCATTTATGTGTGCCGCATGATCCAGTTTTCATTTGCTGTGTATTTGTCATAGGAGGACTCCTGGTTATTTTTGATTAGGATTATGACCTAACAGAGAATTTATTGCAAAGGATTAGCAGTTATTATAAGAGACTGCTAATCCTTTATATTTAGATTTAATCGAACTCGATTGCGGGGGGGTTCCCAATAAGTTGTTCAAGCTCACCAACTAATTTTTTGAATAGGTGAATAGTTGCTTGGACTGGTTGAGCTGTATTCATATCGACACCGGCTGAACGAAGGATATCGATGGGATAGCGACTGCTTCCGCTTTTCAAAAATTGGAGATAATCTTCCTGCTCTTTTTTGCTTCCATTCGTTACTTTTTCAACTAATGCAAAGGCGGCGCTGATTCCGGTGGCATATTGAAAAACATAGAAGTTGTAATAGAAATGGGGAATACGTGCCCATTCCATTTCAGCTTCTAAATCGATGACTACGTTAGGACCAAAATACTTCTGATTAAGAGTTCTGTACTGTTCTTTCAAAAGTTTTGGTGTTAGCGGGATATTTTTTTCTGCAGATTCATGTAGCCAAAGCTCAAACTCAGCAAACATCGATTGTCTGAAGAATGTTGTTCGGATATCCTCGATCTTTTGATTGATCAGGAATATTTTTTCCTCTTTGGATTTTGCTCTTGAGATCAACAAGCGATTAAGAAGTTCTTCATTGAAAGTGGAGGCAACTTCCGCAAGGAATATGGAATAGTCTCCATATTGATACGGTTGATGTGTGTGGGTGAGCAAGCTATGCATGCTGTGACCAGCTTCATGCGCAAGGGTAAAGACATCCCGCAGCTGATCTTTGTAGTTCATCAATATGTAAGGAAGGCTATCGTAGCAGCCGCTAGAGTAACCACCCGAGCGTTTATTTTTGTTTTCATAGCGGTCCACCCATCGATCTGCTTGGAACCCTTTTTTGAGTAAGCTTTGATATTCGTTTCCAAGAGGTTTGACTGCCTCTATGACAATCTCTTCGCCTTCTTTGTATTTCATTTTAATATCAATTTCTGAAGTCAAAGGAACATACATATCATAGAGATGAAGAGGTGAGATCCCTAAAATTTTTTCTCTAAGTTTAATGTACTGATGAAGAGCAGTTAAGTTGTCATTAACTGATTTCAACAATGTTTTATAAACTGCTGGATCAATATTTTTCGGATAAAGTGCGGCTTCCAAACAGGAGGAATAGCCTCGAGCTCGTGCATTGAATACATGTTTTTGGATTTCACCGTTGAGCAGTTCACACAGCGTATTTTCATAATCCAAATACTTTCGGTGCATTTGCATGAAAGCATTTTTTCTTAAGGTGCGATCTTGTTCTCGGATGTAAACACCATATGTACCATGGGTTAACTCATGTGGTTGTTCTTGACCATCGAGCACAATACCGAATTTAAAATCCGCATCGTTTATGGCTGAAAATGCCTTATGGGGAGTTTGAAGCGCTTTTCCAGCTAAAGCTAACAATTCCTCCTTCTCGGGAGTAAGGGTGTGTGCTTTGAGCCTAAAAATTTTTTCTAAGTAAAAATGATAGTCTTTTAAGATTGGAGAGGACATGTAAGACTTTACTGTGTTTTCAGGAAGAGCCAACAATTGCGGCTCAAACCAACTTGTTTCCTGCTGAAAATCATGCAAGATAGACAAAGCGCGGTTGTAAGCTTTTTTATTTGTGTCGTCCGCAATATCTTCATCGTGGCGAAGATGAGCATAAGTAAATAGCTTGCTAAGCTCACGCTCGATGCCCATGATCGTTTCGAGAGCTTTCTTTAAAGTTTCAGGACTTTCGCCAAGTTTGTCTTTAAAGTTTTGAATTTCTGGCCATTTAGGTTTAGCACCATTTTTTTCCACTTTAATAAATTCTTTATCCCATTGTTCAAGATGAGGGTAAAGTTGTTCAACGTTCCAACGATCTTCGAGTGCGACCTGACTGCGTTCTTTAGCCATAAATTGTTCCTTAAAAACTGTGTAAGATTATTCTTCGAGAGGAATTGTTTTCTCGAGCACTTCACGAGTGCAATAGACAGGTGCATTATTCATCAATGCGAGAGTGATGCAATCGCTTGGACGTGCATCGATCTCTACAATATGTTTAGTATCACCGATCATCTGTTCAATGAACAGACGTGCAAAATAGATAGTATCTTGAAGGTCATTAATGACAACTTGCTTAATTTTTATATCTAGACCTTTGAAAAGCATCGTAATAAGGTCGTGAGTTAGGGGTCTTGGTTTTTCTGCCCCAGTCAAATAGATTTGTAGGGCGCGACCAATCGTTGGATCAGTATAAATAGCAAAACGTTTGTCCCCAGAAGAAAGCACAACGACTGTATAAGAGCGGGTCTGCATGATTTTGTCAAAAGACAGCTGGACAAGTTCAGAAAACATAGCACACCCTATGCGAATTTAATTTTTATTTTAGAGAACAACTTATTTTTTAGGAAGGGGGAAGGATGAAGTCAGAATACAGTCGGAAGTCGGAAGTCAGAATACAGAAGTCAGAAGTCAGAATATTGTTTTCTCTCCAGTTTTCCTATTTCTGAATCCGTATTTTGACTCCTATCTTCCGACTTCTGTATTCTGACTTCTGTCTTCCTTCAAAAAGTAGTTACTTTGCCGTTAGGGTGGCCGACGATGATTTTGGAGGCGATTCCAATAAAGAAGCCTGTTTCTACGACTCCAGGAATGCTTTTTAGCTGGGATTCAATTTCTTCAGGGTTTTTGCAAGGGTAAGGCAGGTGGATATCATAAATATAGTTGTGGTTGTCCGTAAGGTAGTAGTCTTTTTTTGATTTCAAGCGGATTTTTCCTTTGAGCCCAAAAGAATGAATGTGCTCAAGGGTGGCTTTATAAGCGAAGGGAAGAATTTCTACTGGCAAGGGGAATTTCCCAAGGTAAGGGACTTTTTTAGAGGCGTCAACGATAACAATCATTTTCTCGCTCATACAGGCAATAATTTTTTCCCTTAAAAGAGCTCCTCCGCCTCCTTTGATCAATCTTTTTTTCCTATCCACTTCATCAGCACCATCGATATCAATATCTAAATGGGTGACTTTTTGGATATCCAATAAGGGGATTTTTACCGATTTGGCAAGTTTGTAAGAATGCTCTGAAGTTGCAACAGCCTTAATTTTAAGACCTTGCTTGCATTCTTGCCCAAGAAGTTCTATAAAAATAGATGAGGTAGAGCCAGAGCCTAGCCCGACTAACATTCCTGGCTCTATATATTTCAGGGCTGCTTTTGCAGCTGTTTCTTTACCTAGATTTTCCATGGACCTACCATACCCTGACCTCATTAAATTTATCAACATTTGATCGGATCTTTACAGAGAGTTAATACAATTGGAGTTTAATGGAGTCCGTACAAGCTTAATAGCTTGGGCTAAAGGCTTCAGATGGCATGGGGATTGCTTAGTCTTTACCATCTGAAACAGAAAACAAGGGTTAACCTTAAGGAGGCTTCAATGACTAAAGCTCAACTTAAGCAGAGGATAGCATACCTTGAATCGATCAACGATCAGTTGCTTACTGAAGTAACATACGTTGATAACCTCATGAGAATTATTGGGTTTTCTGAGGGCCTTGCCACAGTTAAAGCAACAGCAAACGAGATCATAGACAAGGGAATGATGGAAGAGAATTACAACGAGAATGAGTTTGCTGGGTAAATTCTAATAACACGTTAATAACTAATAATCTAATAATATAATACTGATTGCCCGGACTCGTGAGGGTCCGGGCCTTCTTTTTTAAGGTTTTTGCAGCACGATACTGTTGATCTACAAGATAAATCAACCACGGAGTGCACGGAGGACACGGAGAAAAACAAGAACAATATATATTGGGTTAAATAATAAGCTTATTATTTAACCCAATATTTTGTTTTTCTCCGTGTCCTCCGTGCACTCCGTGGTTGATTTTATGCATAGCCTGCCAAGATTATTCCAGGAGGAAAATCAGATCATCTGTTGTGAGGTTGGTGACTTCCCAATCACCCTCCAACAAAGACTGTCCAATCTGCGTTTTTGCAGACTTCAGTTTGAGCATTTTTTCCTCAATGCTTTCAACCGTCACATATTTTTTTGCTACAACAGTGTCTTTTCTTCCTATTCTGTGGGCTCTATTGATGGCTTGGTCTTCCGCAGCATCATTCCACCAGGGGTCAAAAATATAGACAACATCCGCTGCCGTTAGATTTAGTCCTACTCCTCCAGCTTTTAGACTGATCAGGAAAATAGGGTATTGTTGATCATTTTGAAATTTGGCGACAATTTCTTCGCGATTAATTGTCGATCCATCAAGATATAAATAAGGGATATTTCTTGCTTTCAATTCTTTTGCAATCAATTGCAACATGGATGTGAATTGACTATAGACAAGTGCCTTCCGGTTTTCCTCCATCAGTGTTTCAACTTCATCAAGAAGTGTTTCAAGCTTGCTTGAAGCAGAATTTTCTTCTTGCACAAGGAGTGGATGACAACATATTTGCCGAAGTCTCAAAATTGCCTCAAGCACTTCCATCCGATGTTGCTTGGCCCCATCAGTTTTAACTTTTTTCAGTAAATTGCCTCTGTAGCCGCTTAGAAATTGATCATAGACCGCTTTTTGCTCTGGCACCATTTCGATCCAAACAATTTGGTCGATCCTTTCAGGTAGATCTTTAGCGACATCTTCTTTTTTACGCCGCAAGATAAACGGTTGCAGCTTTTTCTTAATCAATCTTAGATGTCTTGAATCTGATTGTCCAGACTGTATTGTAGCTACATACTCTTTGTAGGAACCTAGGAGTTCCGGTAACAAAAAATGAAAGTGAGACCACAATTCAATGGGATGGTTTTCAATAGGAGTCCCTGTAATGCTCAATCGCATCTGAGAAGGAATTTTATAAAGTGTTTGAGCAATTTGAGTTTGTGGATTTTTCATGATCTGCGCTTCATCAAGAATCAAACATTGCCATTGAGTATTCATAAATAGGGTTTGATCAATCCGCAATGTTGTATAGCTTGTCAGGATGATCCCTTTTCCAGGCAATGTATTTAGTCGCTGAATCCCGTGGTGGCGATAAACTTGTGCGGAGGGGAGAAAATGAGCGATTTCACGTTCCCAATTAAATAGCAGTGATGTTGGCACAACAATCAAAACTGGATTTTCCAAATTTATTCTAGAAAGAAATGCGATGACCTGAACCGTTTTTCCTAATCCCATGTCATCTGCAAGCATTCCATGAAGGTTGTAACTATAGAGAAAGTTTAGCCAATCTACCCCTTTTTGTTGATAGGGACGCAAAGTGCCTTTAAAATGGGTGGAAGGAGGGGCTTCAGAAATTGTTTGAAATTGTGTAATACGATCTTTGAATTCTGGAGTAAGGCTTTTCCAAGAAAACGTATCGTCTTGCCAAAGTTCTCCAATGATTCCTAAATTTGACTTTTTTAATGCAATGCCATCGGAGACTATTTCTCCCGCTTCAGCAATAGTTGTGAGATTTTGCGTCTGAGTAAAATCAAGTAAGCCGATAGTTTGTGGATTGAGAAGAACAAATTTTTCCTTGCGATTGAAGGCCCCTACAACATCTTTGACGTCGGCATCAAATTCATTAAACTTTACTTTTCCTTGGATAAGAACATTGTTAATCGTTTCTTCACAATTTAGGTTTGAGCCGCTTTGTTTGATCACTTTTCTATTTTGCGCATCAATGACAGTCCATCCTAATTCAAGTAAAAAAGTGATGCTTTTAGTCACTTTGTCGACAGGGCAGAAGTAATGTGTTGTTCCCACTTGTTTCTTTTGGAAGTCTGTTTCAAGAAGATCTTTTTCCCAATCTTTTTCAGTCTGTGACTTTCTGAATGTTTTAGTGGGAGTAATTGCATGAAAAGGAATTTTTTCCTTTCCAGGGTAATCGAACCAAAGATCTGCTGTAGCCCCTGTTCTATCCTTGAGTATCAAAATCGGAAGCGGTTGTGTCTGTTGCGAATGTTCCATTAATAGGACTGGATCATATATCACATTCGGTGCATCGGAATCTTCTTCATGTTCTTGGACTAATTCCAGTAGCTCTTCTCCATTAACCTCTACTGGACCCTCAAACTTTTCGATCTCTTTGGCGTTGAGGTTATTTTTAAGAAGGCGAAGAACATTTCCTTTAATGCACCATGTTGGGGGGCCTGGAAAAATTAAGTTGCAAGTAGATAAAGGAGATTCCCAATCTTTCCCTCTGATAAAGGGTTCCAGAATAAGTTTGGCCTCTTGTTTTGTAATCCGATATTCAAGGGAAACAGGAATAAAAAAATCACAAATCAGAAACTTACCTTCAAATTGGATCATGCCTTGTGCGGCCAAAAGTTTAAGGCATTTCAAGGCTTGTGAAGAGCGAACTCTATAGACACCTTGAATCCTAGGAGCTGGAAATTGCAATTCCTCAGATTTTAAAAAGGCGATGGCTTCATTTTGATACGATGATATTCCTTCTACTTTGATTGTAAGGGCTTGATATTTTTTTGAAAGTGCTTTGTCAATTATGTATGAAATAGGTGCCATAGATTTAATATGTTCTAATGTATTTTTTAAATTGATTAATAATCATACACTTGCATAATATTTGCAAGAATTATAACAAAATTAAAATATTATGATGCCAGCAAAACATATTGAACCTGTTACTCAAGTCTATCACATGCAGCAGGGTGCTCCTGTTTTGGTCTCAGTCTTTGCATTGGAAGGAAAAATCACAAAGATTGAAATGGAATTGCATCCAGGTCAAGGGATGCAATGGAGAATCTTGGGATATCGGGAAGAACGTCATATGGAAAGGAAGCTCAATAACTGGATGCAGGCATATATGAATGGATCCATTCTTCCACCTGTTGAACTTTTATTTTCTTGGCCAAAACTGGGTTCATATACCCAAATGGTCCTTCAGACTTTGCCGGCAATTCCATTTGGTACCACAAATTCCTATGATGATGTGGCAATTTTGACGGGAAATACCTATGCGGCAAGGGCGGTGGGAAATGCCTGTAGGAAAAATCCATTTCCATTAATTATCCCTTGCCATCGTGTGATCGGATCCAACGGAAAGCTGATTGGCTTTTCAAGTGGAGGACTGGCTGTAAAACAAGCTTTAATCCAATTCGAGAAATCTGTAGTCTTGCGTCATTAGAGATGGAGCTCTGATGAACAGCAAGTTAAAGATTTGGAATGAAAAAGAATGGGATGCAAAAGCTGCTGAAGCTGCAAAAATTGCACCTATAAAAGGTTTGAAAAGCCTTCCATCCATGCCAGGGATGACTGAAGAGACCGCAAAGAACCTCAAGTGGAAAAGTCTCAAATGGATCATCACGAAAGATTATAAGCTTGAGGTTTTGAAGGGTTTTATTCGCCATCCTTTTAAGTATGGATATAGGTACTTAAAATCCCTTTTTCAGCCCAAATCTTTTAAGAGGGATGGTGATTTCTTTTTATATGGTGTGGATTCGATAAATGATTTTGAAAAGCTTTTAAAAGACAAAAACAATATTTTTGTTTTGGGTTTTTCTTATTGTCATAAGCCTTTTGAGTGTCCTTCTGGAAGATTTAATTCCGAATGTATCCATGATCCTGAGAATTTAGTTTGTCAACAGTGTTTTATTGGAAAGGCGCTTCATGCAAGGCCAGCAAACACATTACCATTGATTATTCCTACAGTCCATTACATAGGTGGAAAAATCTTTGAGATTGCCCATGCAAATCCTGGTAAAAGAGTCATTTTTATTATCACAGCTTGTGAAATGACCCTTGAGATGTTTGGAGATTGGGGAAATATGGTAGGAATTGAGGGAATAGGTGTGCGGCTTGATGGCCGTATTTGCAACACAATGAAAGCCTTTGAGTTGTCTGAGCAGGGGATTAAGCCTGGCTTGACGGTGGTTTTAGATAACACACAACGACGTATTTTAGAACTTTTAGAAGTAAGAAAAACCACCGAGCTCGCGGAGTGTACGGAGAAAAAATAAGAGGAGAAGGAAGTCAGAAGACAGAAGTCAGAAGTCAGAAAAAATTCCTTGCTCGTAAGCGCCCTGGAGTGCTGTGCACAATGGCTGCCATAGGGCACAGCACTCCAGGGCGCACAGCGCAAGGAATTTTTTCTGACTTCCGACTTCCGACTTCTGACTTCCGTCTTCTCTTATTTTTTCTCTTTGCTCTCACTATCTTTGTGATGAAAATAGTGATGGGATCTTCGAAAGGGCTTATGCGGATTCTGATGTTGGTAAGGTCTTACTCTGGATGCGTTTTTGCAGTCGGTGTGACAGCATCCCTCAAATTGCTTTAAGCATTCTGGACAGCACAGAAATAGCTCATTGCAGTCCATATTGGCGCAGTTATAATATTGGTCATTTTTACATCCACAATGGTGGCAGACACCGATCTTTGGAGTCTCTTCTTCGTTGATAGGAACAACAAGCCGGTCATCAAAAACAAAGAGTTTGCCCAGCCAATAATCATTTCCTTGCTGCTGCCCGTAATTTATAATTCCACCATCCAATTGGTAGACCTTGTCGAATCCACCCGCCTTTAAAACAGAAGAATAAAGTTCACAACGAATTCCACCTGTACAGTACATCATCACTTTAGTTTTGGAGGGATCCACTTTTTGTTTTAAATCTTCAGCATACTTCCCAAACTCTTTGAAAGTATCACATGGCGGAAGCTCCGCCCCCTCAAATCTCCCTACCTTCCATTCATACTCGTTACGAACATCAATTAACACGCAATCTTTTTCTGTCTCAAGCATCTCTTTCCATTTCTGTGGGGAAACGTGTTCACCGCCTAAGGAAAGGTCAACCTTTTCATCATAGGCAACCAAATGCTTGCGGTATTTGATCGTTAATCTGGGAAAGGCATTTTCGTGGTAGTGGTGAATTTTGAATTTAATATTTGCGAATTCTGGCCTGGAATGCATCCATTCCATATAAGCTTTAGCATCAGCCTCAATTGCACTCATTTGGCCATTAATGCCGTTTTCTGAAATATAGATTCTGCTAGTCGCATCGCGTCCTTGAAAGAAAGCTTTATGGGCTAAAACTTCTTGATGAGGATCTTTAATTTCACTGAATTGGTAGTAGGCTAAAACGTAATAACTCATAAACAATGCACACACTATTATAATTTCTCAAACAGGATAACAGAAAAAGGACTAGATTTAAAGGAGATGTTTAAAGCTTCCGTTTTGTAAAAGCTCCTTAAGGAAGGGCTTCTCTTCAACTCTGATTTTTAGAAAATGGATTTTAAGTGCTGTATTTTTCTCATTGAGCCATTCCAACGTTGCATCTCTATGCTTTTCTAAGAATATAAGATTGCCATTAAAAAAATTAATTTGAATTAAAAGTCTTAAATATTCTCCTGTTAGTGGTGGAGTTTCAACGGAATTTTTTCCAATAAAAAGTTGTCCATCAGGTGTAACTAGGAAGGCGTCAGATCGACCATAATTTTGATAATAGTCAGAGAGTTGTTTGTTGAAGATACTGGATTCGTTCAAGCTCAAAAATATAGCCATGAAGTGAGGGGAGTTAGCCGCTTGTAGCATGAGGATTTGTGTTCCAGGTTTTTGATCCTCGTGGAAAATCGGATAAAAATTATTGTAGGTATGGAGGAAATTTTCAGTAGCCAAAATAGAAGGATCGAAAATTTCAGAGTAATTGTACGGATAAAAATGCTGCGTGGAAACTAAATGCTGAGCAAGTGTCACAAATCTGACAGGCGCTGGCCTTTCAGGTTCTGTTAGGAAAAAATCTATACAGGCTGAAGACCATATCACTTCAGAATAAAAGGAATTCCCCTTTTCTTTACTTTTATAGGTCATCAGTTCTGTTTTAATCTGACTTTGTACTTGTGTTTGAGCTTGAACCAGCGTTTGATTTTGAGTCAGTAGTCCCATTCGAAGTATGCCATTCTTTTTTGTTTGTGAGGGAAGATAGCGTGATTTCTTTGCGTCAGCGTAGAGCTTTTCTAATTTATCTTTAAGCTCTGGTAAATCTTGGCTCCACTTTGCTAAAGTTTGTTCAGCAGTGGGTTTAATGATTTTACAAGGATGATCTGTCTGTGTTAAAGAGCCAAACATACTGTAAGGTTCTATTCTTGTGCTTGTGGTAAAAGTATCTTTGAATTTTACAAAGGGAGTCATAATTCCACGATATCCAGAGGCGTTCAGGATTCTATCTAGCGCGGATAAACTAGGTTCCTTTGTGGGTGCAATTGTATACAAGGAAAGAACCTGCTTAGAAATTTCGACACCTTGGTTGATTAATCCTTGTCTTATATTTTGATGTATAGATGTTCCAAGTTTTGGGAAATTATCAACAGCTGATTTTAATGCTAAATACTCGACGCTTTGAGTTTGATAAACTAATCTTGTTCTGCAAGCACCTTGGAAGATTGTACGTTGTGTTCCATCTTCACCCAGTGTTTCTAAATGGATGCAATTTGGAGGCATATCAGCATTAGAGCCTGTCGATTGATTTTCTGGAATATAGTAGAAAATTTCATCTAGATTATATCCTAACATCTTGAAATCTTTCTCAAGTGTTCCACTTAGGATAATGACTTCTTTCTTTTCAATAATAAATAAAGAAGGAACTAAGGCTTCCTCTGCACCTTCCCCTCTGGAAAATGAGAAAATAGCTCTAATCCTCGGGTTATTTTTCAATTCCTCTTTAAAGAATCTGTATATTGAACTGATATTGGTATAGTGATCTAAGGCACTAAAAATTCCAACAGGGTCAGAAATAACATGAATAGATGAAAATTTAGGATGATTCTTCTTTAAGCCTAACAAAATCGCTGATAAATCGGTCGATTCTATAACATGAATGTGTTTATCAACTAAAGCTGATTTTCTCAATAAAACTTCCGCTATACGCCCTTCGCTTCCTTTTTCAGGATGATAATTTTTAGCAACCTTAGAATCAAAGGAAAGATAATTGTAGGGTGTTCCAGAAAAGACTCTTAGGGTATCAAATCGTCTCGCTTGATTGATTGCATTGCTAGAGATAACTGAAGTCTGATATTTTACTTGCATTTTTGCAAGTTCGCTTAGAATATCTAGCCGTTTTAAAGGTTGTGAGTTGACATAATTGAGGGCTCTTTCTATTTGGGTCTTCTCAAGACTTGTAATATTTGTTCCCAGCAATTTTGCAAGTTTTTTCCCTACTAAGGTTTCCTCTGCCTTAATTCCAGAAACAGCAGCAATTTTTTCTGCCATTGCTACTTGCTTTTTCAGGTAAGACTCAAAATATGGTTTAGGTATAGGGCGAGTTATTGCAGTTTGAAAATAAAAGGAAAGCTCATCAAAGATATAGCCAAAATTATTTTGGGAGGGTGAATCTGCTGCTTTGTAAGGGCCAATTGCTGTATTATTTTTTACCCATCCGTAATGTCTGTTAGGAATTTTTTTAAGAACATTGACAATAACATCATTTAGAACATGTTTAACAGTAGCGATATAGTCTGCGATAGAATAATTGTCTTGGTGTTTATATTTTGTTTGAGACCTAAGCCAACGTAAAAATTCAATACGGTTTTTATCAGCTTCTCCTAAATGAGAGGGTTCTGGGCTTTCGATATACTTTTCAAAATCTGGATTAATTGATTCCATCAAATATTCTTTACAAGCCTCGTGATAGGCTGGAGGAACCAAACGTGAAATCTCAAGTTCAAAAATTTTTAAAACAATGTGTGGCAATACATGCTGTCTATAAAGTTCTGTGGAAATCAATCTGAAGTTATTTTTCTCATTTAGAACATTTCTAATCTTTGGATCAGTAAAAATTATTCTGTAGATGCTAAGAATTAAATTTAGCCATGATAAGGGAACAGGCTCCTCGCTGGCCATGATATTAGTCTCAAGAAGAATACTTAAAAATAGATCAGCTTCATCTCCAAGTGCATCGGTAAGTGTTGCAAAAATTTTAAAGATATCCTTTAGAACAACAATAGCTTCTTGATTGGGGCTTAAATCCGCATCATCAATTTGAGGATTAGAAATAAAGTTCTCGCTTTCCTTAAGCATTAAATCGATCCAATGAACAAAGAGGATGGATGGTAAATCTGAAGGCATCAGAACCAATCGCTTTCTAATAATGGCCTGATATAACATCTTACGAATACTAACAATATTCTCTGGAGTTAATTCCTCGCGCTTGAACGAGATGCAGTCAGTTTCTTGTCCAAAATATTCCATTTGGTTCTTTGGAATTTGAATACGTAGTGCGTCATATTGTGTAGGGAGCACAAGATAAAGTGCTAGGCGCTTGCCGGTTGCGGCCTGAAAGCCCAATTGAGGAGCGAGTTCTGAAGATTTACCACCGCCAGGGGGAACTTGGAAAACACCACCGATATAGGACTCTTTTCCATCAATTTTTGTAGTTTTTAAGGATTTCTCAAGAAATTCTCCTTGATAAGTCCTAAGTTTTATTCCTTTCAAAAATTCCTGAGCAAGAATGGAGGGATATTTTTGCGGCGGATAGCTTCGGCGAACAAAAAGCTCTTCTCCGATATTCTGAACGGCTTTTGAAACATCCAAGGACTTGTCTTTTGTTATGGCGATACAGCGTTCCAATGATTGAATATGTACTCCAATCCAAACCGATTGCAAAGTGAGTTTATGAACATCTTCAAGCTGGCCAGGAGTTAAATGGGGACTCCGATTTTTGAGAAGAGTCCAATCTTTAATTAGCAGACAGCCCACCAGTCGATTGAACGTAATTTCCTGTTTTGTTTTACTAGCCTCGTCCAAAATTTCCAGTAGATGTGCTACAGGTGTGTGAGCAGGACTTTTTGCATATTTTAATGCTGCCTCCACAAGTTGAGAGAAGTGAGATTTAAACAGTTCAAGTTTATCATTTAATTTTTTGCTTAGGGCTGAAAAATCTCCTGACAGTATAAATTTGCGAGAATTATGAATTTGATTATACCCAGCTTCAAAGTCAGCTTGAAATTTTTCAAATTCCGCGTTAATAGCATTCTGATAAGGCAGTTGCTCTTCGGTTAATTCATTTAAATCGAATAAAAATAGCTGTGGGGCTTTAATAGGGGGATTATCCGGTATTTCAAATAGATCCCTCAAATCATTTAAGTTGTACTCATCAAGGTCTTCAATGAGGGGAGGAACAAATTTATTTCCTCGTGCAATTGTAAGATCTTCGATGGCCATCGTTTCATTAATGGATATATTAATGAGCACATCCGACTCCAATTGAAACGCGTTCAAAAGCTCTGCAGAAGCAATTAAATATTTCTCATGGACTCTTTGAAACCAGAGCGACATTAAATTGCTAAATATTTCCTGAGGACATTCTGGAAAACCTTCAGGTTTTAAAACAATCACTCTCAAATATTCTAACAAATTATATTGCAAATCAGTCTGAGGCGCTCCATTTAACTCTTGCCGGCTAAGAAGTCCCAGCCTGTATTTCAAAAGTCTTCTCTTCTGCACACCATCGATTGAACGGTCTGTTGCTACTTTGTACCAATAATAAAACTCATCCGATAGACTTTTTGGTTCCAAAAGGCTAGATGGTGATGACGTGTTCCGATGGATAGTGGGTATCTTGTCAATGGATTCTTGGGGAAGGGGGTTAGGAACATTTCCAAAGCTTAAGTAGAGGACATCGCTTAATTTCGGCCTTAAAATATAAGGATTTTCAATCAGCTGTTCTTCTAAGTTAGTTTTACGGCGTTTAGATAGTTCACTAAATAATACGCTTGTTGTTAAACCAAGCATATATTCAAGGATAAAGAGTTCGGCCTCTTTTTTGAGTTGGAACTCCAGAGGAATATTGTTTAATGTATTAAGATACTTAATGTAGATTTGAATATATTTTTCATCTTTGTCTGTATCACACGGATTTTTCTTGGAGTTTTCTAAAAATATTAGGATGGCACGCATCTGGACAGCATAAAGATTTGGGTGTTCAAATCCATTGTAGAAGACTATATCAGTCAATCTACTTTCAGTTATATCAGAGATCTCTTCAAGGACGCTTATTCTATCCAGGATAGCAATTGCCTTTTTGAAATCACTCTGGACCGCATATAAGTAAACTAGATTAATTTTGCTTTCTAAATTATTTGAAACAAGTTCCTTTCCCTTCACTTCGTACTCGAAGAAAGTTGTTACTGAGGGTTCTTGATCATGGACTATATTTAAGAACTGTGGCTCCTCTGCTTTAGTCAGCGCAGCCTTATGAGTGTAATCCTCAGTATGGTTTCTTTTATTAATTTTATTACTGACTAGGATTTTTGGATTCGACCCGTCAGTTGCTTCAAGATAAAGGTAATCATCAATGGTTCCCAATAAACCTAGAGGTCTTTTCTCTGCTAAACGGTATTTTGTATTCTGCATCCAAACAAGCTGACCCCCAACCAATTTAAAGGTTAAGCTCCTTCCAGTAGTTGATCTGCAACAAATAAAATCAATTTCAGAAATATTTCCGGAGAGATTCTTATAAATTAAAATGAGTCGAATATCTTCAAATTTTTCTAAATAACTCCTGAGCGGACCTTGTTTTGTGTATATGCTACAACAAAGAATCTCTTGATTCCCAATAAGATCACCGCTAAGTCCAAATTTCCAAACGATATCGCCTGTTTTTAAATCTATAACTAATGAGGGCATAAATTCAGCTGCCCAAAGAGAGTATTTTAACCAAAATCCTGCTGGCAAAGTGCTCGTGTAAAGGGTTGTATCTGTCAAGCAAGTTGCAGGATCTATATAAGTGTACCATTTTTTTTGATTGTGGATCTGAAGCAAAAATCGGCCTGGCGAATCACTATCAGGAATAAAACGAAGTCTCTGAAAAATGGGATGTTCAAATTGAAGATTTTCCGTATCATTTATAAATGGATATCTTTTAGAGTTTAAAATTTTTTGTAAGTTAACTTGTGTCCAACCTGGATGATTATCATTAACTAATTTAGGGATAAATATCTTGTAAGTAAACAAATTCAACGAAAATTCCTCAACTCCATTATCCAAGTAAATTGCCGAGCCATTTTTAACTTTTATTTTGAAATGATTACTTTCTGGAATTTGAAGAGCCCTAGCTATAAAGGTCATTACTGATTCAAGATTTTTTCTATCTTTCAGTTTCTTTTCAATTTCAGGCAACAGTTCACAGAATTTAGTTTTTGCCCAGTTTTCAATTTCAGCGCTTTCTAAGCTTCTCTCAAGTCCATAAGTTGTATAAAGAGCAAAATGTGCTAACGCTTCAAGATATATTAATGAAGGATCGAAAGTTAACGACAAGTCGATAAAATTGAAAAGATGAACTGTCCCATTTATGAGAGGATCATTATTTGATCTCTGTAATAGAAATTCAATGATAGAGGATTCGTTTTGGATAAGAGGTCTATCAACTAACCTAGAGATTTTAACTAAAGCAGCAATTTTAAGAATAAATAAAATTGCACTAGGATTATAGGTAGATATAGTTCTTTTTTGATGGTATTGAATTGCATCGTTAAGAAAGTTTGAAAGTCGTTCAATAAAGCTGCTATTGTGTTTCAAAAGAAGATAAAAATAATGGAAATATTTTTTTCCTCCATTTTCTAAAACAATAGTTTGATCTTTAAATAATAAGGTCATTAATTCTCGTTGAACTGATGGAGAGCCGAGCTCATCAAAAACCATTTGATAGTTATCTAAAACAAGGAATGGCTGGAGAGTAGGTGCGAACCATGTTCGAAATAAAGAATGTAAATTGCTTGTTGTCCCAATTTTGGCTATAGGCTGCGTGGCAATTTGATGCGCTTCCTCATTTGAAGGCACCACAACACCATTGATCCTACGGTTAAGAACCGAGGACTCAATAAACCTTACTGTCGGATCTTCATAAAGCTCTCCATATGGAAATTTCGCCATTTCATCATTCCAAGGATAATAAGAAATCCCATTACCAAATAAATAAATTCTACTAGTTGATACCAACATTGATAAGTAGGTTCCTCTAAAATTTACACCTACATTTTTGAATTCTCCATATTGTGTAAGGGCAAATAAAACGTATGCTTTTCTTAGAATAGCCAAATGTTGCCCATTAAATTGATTTAATGGGGACTCAATTTGATGGCCTGAAGCATCTCCCATATTAAGAGGGACATACATTGAAATCCCTGTATCTAGCATAAGCTCTACTGGAAGTAGTACAGATGCAGGATAATTGTAATCATTTTTTATTCTTCGATGATGATCTGTAAATTTGCTTAATTGAGGATGAAGCGCTAGCAATTCTTTAAAATATTTGTAGTCCTGTGTTGTCTTTAATTGATCAATTTCCTTTAAAGAAATCGAACAGATTCTGAAGATGTCAAAAAGAGCATCCTGATTGGATAGGCTATTTCCATTCCAGTGCTCAAAATATTTTCTGAGCTCAATCTGAGTTTCAAAATCGTTGAGATCTTCGAATAATTGATATCGATCTCCATCCATTGACTTATTCCCATTTTCTGCATATCCGAAATGGGGAATTGCGATTTTGAAAGTTGATAAAGGCCTAAGTTTTTTTTGCAGTTTAATGCTGCTTCTCCATTCTTCATCTTGCCGAATAGCCAATGCATGAGATATTGCAATAAATTTAATGAAAATATTGCGATTACGCGCAAGTTTTAAGGCTGAAATACGGTCTTGTTGAGATTGTTGGGAGAGAGTGGGGTATACCAAGGAGAAAAATAAAGTGGAATATTGGTCCATTAAACTTGAAATGCCGTTAAGACATTTTCTTAAATGTGGAGCTGGAATTCTGTTCCAGTAGTCGGATTGATCCCTTGCCCTTGGTACAGGAAGCTTAGAGATAAAGTTCTCAATAGCAAATAAATCATTTTCAATCTGTGGATCTCCCACATACTTGTTTGTAAATGGGCCAAGAAAATTTAATACATTTTCTAGAGCACTTGCAAGGTTTTC
The DNA here is from genome assembly GCA_039806825.1 of Parachlamydiaceae bacterium. Classification (GTDB taxonomy): domain Bacteria; phylum Chlamydiota; class Chlamydiia; order Chlamydiales; family Parachlamydiaceae; genus JBDHQB01. The sequence goes on from JBDHQB010000003.1 coordinate 116,973, forward strand.
TGGCTCTGGCGTTTTTTCAATCGCTGGAAATTTAAAGTTACCAAATTTCTTTTTGCTTTGTTTAGTAAGGATGTAATCTGCTGGATCTCCAGGAAAAAGATCATTCGATTTCTCTTCAAATTGATAAGTTTCAAATTGTGATTCCCGCAGCCTATTTCTATCATCAATATATTTTTGAGCCCTTTCAGAGATTTTTTTGCCTACGACAAACCCTCTTATCGATAAATCTAAATCAATAACGCCCATTTTAAGCAACTTACTGGAGCTTCTTAATAGTTTAAGACTACTCAATAACATCACGACTTCTACACACTCCAGGTCCTTAGGATCCTGTATGTGTTGAATAATACCATCCCATCTAGTGTAAAATGTAGTGAGCGTGGCTAATCTAATGCGATATTTAATATATTTAAAAAGCTTTTCATTTTTATTGCTGGTTGAACCTTTATTAGCTTCATTAAAGAGATCTTCGAGTATTGCAAGGAGAACTTCTAAAGAACAAGTCCCACCCCTTTGTAAAGTGCGTGCTTTGCCATCAGAAGAAGTAAAGTGTTCTCTAATATGACTTAAGCCCATTAAATAAATATGTTCGCTGCCAAAAGTGTAAAGCTTTCCATTTTCAGCATTTAAAAACTCTCCATGCGCTCTAAGCATCGACGGATCAGCTTCTGAAATTTTATCTGAAAAAAACAAGTCCTTACGAGACAAATTAGAGAACCTTGCTGCCCTTATCCCTCGAATCTTTCTACTATCTACCATCTGCACGTGAAATTTAGTTCCGGCTCCAGTATTGTAGTTAGTCATTTCAATGCTACCATCCGTTTGGCAATGGAATTTTTCGACCATTGCGTGTCCAAAACGGTTGTCACTCCATCCTGAGGGGAGATAGTGGGACTCATTTGGCTTTAAGTGCCAAATTTTTTCCATTTGATCTTTTGACCAAGCCTGAATTTGATCTTGGGTTTGAATCTTTTCTAATGTATCAGCTTCTTTTTCCAGCTTTTCAAGAATCTGGCTGAATTTTTTAAGAATGGGCTCGGCCTCATTAATTTGGGGCGCATTATACATTAAAAGACTGTTGATAACATTTCTCATACTCAAGCAACTAGTCTTTAGATCCCCGCCAGCAAATACATTGTCTCCTACTGTGATATCTTGGTGAAAGAGAACAATAAACTTAAAAAGATGGACTAATACAGGATGTATTTCAAAGTCTTTATATTCAGCGCAAAGAGATGTGAATATTTTATCTATGATTGCAGGATCATCAATAGGTTGCGTAGGATTGGTTGAAGATAAATACTTCCCAAAGGTTTCAATAAAGGTTGGGTAGCGGGATAACTTGCTAGACATCCCTAGACTTAAAGAGGAAATTTGACGCTTAGGAGTGACTTTTTTTTCGGGAGATTGAGGCAGAAGAGGTTTTCTGGAATTCGGAGTTTCTGGGGAAGGGGAGTTATTTTCGCTGCTGGGAGCTCTTTTTGGAGTCGAAGGGCTCGGGAAGTCAGTAAGATTGTCGCTGATTAAGTCAGCTAACCGCTTTTTTTCTGGAGTTCCAGAGCTAGATATAGAAGCCATTTTAATAATTAAATAATAAATTAATAATCCAAATATTATAATATAAATTAGTGATAAAATTCAATAGTTTTTTAGAGATTCCCTAGTAATAATCAAAAATTTCGGTTGGCTGTAAAGCTAATGCCGTTTATGCTATAATATATTCATTCGTAAGGGAGAAAAAATATGTCGGATCAACTTAAATATTTAAATGATGAGAACTTCCAAGAAACCGTTTCTCAAGGCGTAACCCTAGTCGATTTCTACGCCGATTGGTGCGGCCCTTGTAGGATGATAGCCCCTATAATCGAAGAGCTTGCTTCTGATATGCAAGGAAAGGCTAAAATTGCAAAGTTAGATATTGAGGCAGCCCAACAAACGACCGCCTCCTTCAATGTTACCTCTATCCCCACAATCATTCTCTTTAAAGACGGAAAAGAAGTTAAAAGGGTTGTAGGATTAAAAGATAAAGACACCCTTAAAAAGATGTTGACTGCGGCGATTTAATATCGCCGTTTCTCATTTGAGCCTACCTCAATATGCTAAAAAATTTCTTTAAAAAAGCCTATTATAGGCTGTGCCATTCTGCAGAGAAATTGCTTTATCGCCATCAAACACCCATTTTTAGACAAAATAGCGATAAATTGGGGCGCTTAGCCAAAAGTGTAAAAGGGTTACATTCCCTTTTGCCGAGAAATCCTCTATACACGTATAGCCTATTGATTCCTGTATTAAAGGGGTGCACTCCCGATTATCTCAAAAATTGTTTGGAAGCATGTCTCCTTCAGTCTGCTTCAGAATTTGAGGTTCTCGTAGGAGTTGCACATAATGCAGGCACGAAATTTCAAACAGTGATTGAGGAACAGAAAGCTCTTTCTCATCGAATTAAAACGATAGAAATATCATCTCCCACTCACGACTGCAATGCAACTTCTTGGATCTACAATTGCCTAGCTAAGGAAGCTTCAGGCAACTTTCTGATTTTAGTCGCAGGTGAGGATTGGATCAGGCCAGATTTTACTTTCCGCTTTGAGCAAGTTGCAAGGCTCCTTAAAGATCCAGAAAATCATCTTTTTTATTGTGACGAGTACACAATGGATAAAGAGGGAAAAACCGTGTACTTTAAGGAAATTAGAAAAGATGGAGTTCTCCATTTTCCCTATTACTTCTATGACAAAATTAGAAAAGGTGTCATGTGTTCCAGGGTTCTTTGGGAAAAAGCTCGAGGATTTAGAGAAAGTGCTCCGAATGGCTGGGAAATATACGATTTCACCCTTCAGCTACAACAATTGAAGGCAAAATTTCAACACCTGCCTTTTTTCTTGTATGCCAGAAGGGATAAACAAGAAGAAAATGGAACATTGCCAGTGATAGAATTACGTGAATATGTAAGATCACTAGGACTAGATTGGGAAATCAAGGGAGGATTTAATCAGACCACCCTGAGAGGTATACCTAAACTAAGTCATGTTCCTCAAATTCACGTGATCATCCCTTTTAAAGATCAAAAGATATTGACTTTAGCTACTGTTGAGAGCCTTTTTAGGCAAACAGGTGTAAATATAAAAATCACTGCTGTAGACAACAATAGCAGTGATAAAAGCCTTGCAAAAGAACTTCAGGATAAAGGTATAGAAGTTTTATATTCCGATGAGCCTTTCAATTACTCACGTTTGAATAATTTTGCTGTTGAAAATACAAAAATCGGGATTGAGTGCGAGTACATTTTGCTTCTGAATAACGATGTTGAGCTAGACCCTGGAGCTCTTTTAGAAATGGCGCGATGGATTAATCAACCCCATATCGGCATGGTGGGATGTCGCTTAAATTATCCCAATCAAACATTGCAGCATGGTGGAGTTTATCTAAATCGTAAAGGGCCTGGAGACAAAATGATCTGGGACCATATTGAGAAAGGGCAAAGGTGGGATAGATTGTTTGAGGGAAAACAACTGCAAGTTGTGGATGCTGTAACGGCGGCATGTGCATTAATCAGAAGATCGACTTTTCTAGAAGTAGGTGGATTTGATGAAGTGTGGTACCCGATAGCATTCAGTGATACAAATCTAGCTGAAAGATTGAAGTTAAAAGGTCTGTTATGCTTTTACACGCCCTATGCTAGCGGCATTCATCATGAGAGCATTTCTCGTGACAAAGAAAACATCGAAGACTTTGAAAGCTCCAAATTCCTCCAAGAACTTTATAAAACCACATTGAGTTCATAAGCTTGTAGTGCATTAAGCTTGTGTAGAATTTTTACACAGAGGTACAGAGGGCCACAGAGGTACACAGAGGTAGGTGATGGTTTGTGGTGGGTTAAGTTTGTGTAGAATTTTTAACGCAAAGGCGCAAAGACGCAAAGGGTGAGTAGTGCGTTGTAGGGTGTTAAGTTTGTGCGAGAGTTTTTACGCAGAGGCGCGGAGACGCAGAGGTTCGCAGAGGTAGGTGGCGGTTTGTAGTGCTTAGAACTGTTAGCTTTTGCGGGTACCATTAGCTCTGCCGAGGAACGGGCAGAACTAAAGGTACCCGCAAAAGCTAACGGTGCTACTGAACATTCGAGGAACGAATGTTCACTGGTTTTCTTTTCTTTTTTGTTAGAGCTTAGTTTGTAAGACTCTCACAGATTTATCGTTTCGATTTTTAGAACATCAAGACCGCAGAGAATTCCGATACATCCATTTTAGACATTGAGATCGTAGGGAATTTCGAACATTTATTTTAAAACATCAAGACTGTAGAGAATCTCTCAACCTCTTTTCCTAAAAAGCTTAAACAGATTTTAAAACCCACTAAGGTTTGCTTTAAAAAAAAGAAACCCTTGAACATTCGTTCCTCGAATGTTCAGTAGCACCGTTAGCTTTTGCGGGTACCTTTAGTTCTGCCCGTTCCTCGGCAGAGCTAATGGTACCCGCAAAAGCTAACAGTTCTAAGCACTACAAACCGCCACCTACCTCTGCGAACCTCTGCGTCTCCGCGCCTCTGCGTAAAAACTCTCGCACAAACTTAACACCCTACAACGCACTACTCACCCTTTGCGTCTTTGCGCCTTTGCGTTAAAAATTCTACACAAACTTAACACCTCACAAGCCACTCCCTCCTCTGTGTACCTCTGTGTACCTCTGTGGCCCTCTGTACCTCTGTGTAAAAATTCTACACAAACTTAACCCGCTACAACCCGCTACCTGCTCTGCCCTACTCTGCTTTGCTCAGCCCCGCTCTACTCTTTCCAAATAAAATCTTGTTGGCGCCATGCTTCATATAAAACAATCCCCACAGAGGTCGCAAGGTTCAAACAACGAACATTAGGCCTCATCGGAATCGTAGCAAAATGATCCGGCCATCGCTGAAAAAAGATGGGGTCAAGTCCAGATGTTTCCGATCCAAAAATTAAAATATCCTCAGCAGTAAATTTTAAATCTGAATAGGGAGTCTTCACTTTGCTCGAAAAGAAATAAAAAGGACGTTCGCTATTTTCAAGATATTCCTCAAGGTTATCTAAAAAATCTACATCCACTCCCTCCCAATAATCCAATCCTGCTCTTTTCAGCTGCTTGTCTGTCGGATTAAAACCCATCGGTCGCACCATTCTTAAGCTGGATCCAGTCACGGCGCAAGACCTAACGACATTTCCAGCGTTCTGAGGTATTTGTGGTTGATAAAGAATAACTTGCATATTTTTCCTGAAAATAAAAAAAAGCCGGGAAAATTCCCGGCTTCAATATCAAAAACTATTTTCTCGCTGGTGTTGCAGCAGGTGTATTAGATGTAGCAGTTTTTTTGCTTGAATCTACATCATCATCTGCATCTTCATCATCGAAATCATCATCATCGAAGCTGCCGCCTTTAGCACCAAAATTCTTATCTAAAGGTGCACTTGCTTTTACAACTTCTACATCAAAGATGAGGAGTGAGTTGGGTTGCAAATGGCCTGTTGTGCCATAACCGAGGTCAGGATGGACGAAAATACGACGTTTTTCACCCTCTTTCATTCCGAGCAATCCTTTGCTAAAGCCTGGAATTGTTTGGTCGAGAGGAATTGTGATAGGTCCACCAGCATCTTCAGAGTTACCGAAAACGGTGCCATCGATATATTTACCTGTGTAGTTAATTTGTGGTGTTGAGCTTTCTGTTACAGCTGGACCATTACCTTCCTGAACGATTAAAATTTGCAACTTGCCAGGTTCGAGTTCTTTAACACCGGAAGCCTTTGCGTTAGTCGCTAAGAAGGCTTCAGCAGCTTTCAGGTTAGTATCAGCAATTTTCTTAAATGCGCTTTCTTGCAAAGCGATCATTTTTTGTTCATATTCTGCATCGCTCAATGGAGATGGTTTGCCTGCAGCGCCATCGCGGATCCCTTTCACGATTGCATCGATATCAAATTCAATACCTGTCGCTTTCAAATTTTTGCCGATGAAATTACCAAAAGCCTCGGAAATTTGAGTAAGTTCTTCCTTAGTAGGAGGAGTAGCATTGGATTTCGCAGCCATCTTAGCTCTTACATCATTGAGAGTTTGTGCATCTACTGCAAAAGCTGAGCAGCAAACGAGAAGAGCACTTAATGTTGTGCGCAAAAAGAACTTCTTATTCATAGAAAAAAGATCCTCCGGTTGATCTTATTGTAATAAACGTTTCTCCAATCTAGGCCAAAATCGTAATAATGTCCAAGAAATATTTCACCATAGAGACAGAGAGGAAGACAAAAGTCCGAAGACAGAAGAAGTGATAACCCTGATGGACATGGACACAGTGGACGAAGTGGACACAGTGGACACAGTGGACGGGCCAGGACAAAATGGACGTAAATTTAGCTACAAATGTAGTGCGGAAACGACCGTTAAGAATGACCCGTCCACTGTGTCCACTTCGTCCACTGTGTCCATGTCCATCAGGGTTATAGCTTTCTTCCGACTTCGGTCTTCTGTATTCTGCCTTCCCCTCGTTCTTTGCCTTATTCTTCTTATTTTGTTTGGATTTGAATATGAAGGTCATCCAATTGTTCCCTAGAAACGGTTCCAGGACTTTGCATCATCAAGTCGCTAGCTTTCTGGGTTTTAGGAAATGCGATCACATCTCTTATATTGTCAGTTCCGGTTAATAGCATCACCAATCTGTCAAGGCCAAGCGCAATCCCTAAATGAGGAGGAGTTCCGTGTGCCAAAGCATCTACAAAAAATCCAAAACGACTTTGAATTTCATCCTTTGTCATTTTAAGGCATTTAAAGATCTTCTCCTGCAATTCGCTATTATGAATCCTTTGCGATCCTCCACCAACTTCGCATCCATTTAAAACTAAATCATATCCTGATGATCTAACTTTTAGTGGATCGGTATCGATCAATGGAATGTCATCAAAATGCGGAGACGTAAAAGGGTGATGGACACTATCAAGTCTGCTTTCTTCCGTATTCCATGTGAAGAGAGGGAAATCTGTTACCCATAAAAATTCATAGCGATTTGGATCGATCAGATTTCTATCCTTTGCAATTTTACGTCTTAAATGGTCTAAGGCTTGATTTGCGCGATCTGGAATATCTGCAACCATAAAGACAATATCCCCTGGAGCAGCCTCTAACCTTTCAATAAGCTTTTTCTGAAGTTCAGGGGAGAAAAATTTCACAATGCTGGAATTCAAGCCTGCATCCGTCATCTTCATCCACGCAATGCCTAAAACCCCTAGACGGCCTACAAGCTCCGTGTACTCATCGATCCCTTTTCTAGAAATATCAGAGCCTCCTTTAACACAAAGCCCTTTTACAGTTCCTCCGGCTCTTAACTGTTCTAGAAATACACTGAATTCACTATCCCTCGCGATATCATCCAATGTTTTTAGTTCCATATTAAAACGGAGATCTGGCTTGTCTGTTCCATATCTCTCCATCACAGTATCGTAGCTCATTCTTCTGAAAGGTATCGTGGGTTCGACTCCCGCACATTCCTTAAATAACTTCACGACCAAATTTTCAATGATAGGAAATAGATCATCGGTGGTTCCAAAGCTCATTTCTAAATCGATCTGAGTAAACTCTGGCTGTCGGTCTGCGCGCAAATCCTCATCACGGAAACATTGTGCAATTTGAAAATAGCGGTCCATACCTGCGATCATCAAAAGCTGCTTAAACAGTTGTGGAGATTGTGGCAATGCATAAAAGTGTCCTTCATGAACTCGAGAGGGGACTAAGTAGTCGCGAGCACCTTCAGGAGTAGACTTTCCAAGGATAGGAGTTTGTATTTCCATGAATCCTTCACTATCCAAAAATTGCCTTGTGACCATCATTGCACGATGTCTAACAGCGAGCTTGTGAGCGATCGGTCCCCTGCGAATATCCAGATAACGGTATTTAAGACGCAGCTCCTCATTGACATCGATCGATTCATCGCTAATAGAAAATGGAGGATTCAAAGCCTTCGATAAAATTTCCAAATTTTCTACAGCAACTTCAATTTCACCCGTAGGTAATTTTGAATTGACCATCCCTTCTTCCCTTGGAATGACAGTCCCATTCACTGAAATCACCCACTCCGATCTAAGCTTTTCAGCTAAGGCATGAGCTTCAGGGGAATGCTTAGGGTCAAATAACAGTTGTGTGATACCATTCCGATCTCTAAGATCGATAAAAATAAGCCCACCATGATCTCTACGACGGTGTACCCATCCAGAAAGAGAAACTTTGGATTGAATATCGGAGGAACGCAACTCTCCACATTTATGCGTACGTCTAAAAGTTGACATTGTTTTTTTATTTTTAAGTTTTAGGTTTATCGTCGAAATAGCCTTCAATACCTTCCATGGCCTTTTGAAGTTCATTAGCCAATTTTTGGGTCATTTCGATATTTCGATTTAGTCTTTTGATAAAAAATTCAGCTTCATCTTGTTTTTCAAAAGGCTTAGACATTTCTTGCCAAAGTTTAATGAATTCTTCGCTGGATTCTTCAATCTGTAGAATACGTTCTAAATTATGAAGAGGAGCCTTAGTTTTAATTCCTGTAGACATCTCTTTGAGCTCAACTACGCCACTTTTGAGCTCATCATCGCCAACAATTGTTACAAATTTTGATTTGAGTTGATCAGCAAATTGCAAAGCTTTATTCAATTTTCTACCCGAAAGATCAATCTGAACTGGAATTCCTTGCTCTCGTAAGGCATGGACAATTTTAAAACATTCTTCCTTTGCATTTTCTCCGAGGGGTATCATGTAAAGTACTGGCGCATCCGTTGAGGGAATGGGCACTTGTTGTTTCAGCATTGTATGAATGACCCTTTCAATTCCTGTCGCAAAACCTGTGCAGGGTAAATCAGGGCCTCCTAAAGTTTTTAGAAGTCCATCGAAACGTCCTCCGCCCCCAACACTGCTTTGGGCGCCAATGTCTTCTGAAACAATTTCAAACACAGTACGATTATAGTAATCAAGTCCGCGCACAAGTCTAGGTTGAATAATGAAAGGGATGTTTAGTAAATTAAGATAGTTCTGAACTTTTTCAAAATGTTCTTTAGAGTCTGGGTCAAGATATTCTAAAATCGATGGAGCATCTGCTATAAATTCCTGGTCTTCGGGTGCCTTTGAATCTAATATTCTTAAAGGATTTGTTGTAAGTCTATATTGACTATCCTTCGAAAGTTTATCAAAAGAATTTAAAAAATAGCTTTTAAGAGCTTCCCGATAATTTTGGCGAGCTTCGGTATTCCCAATAGAGTTAAGGTAAATCTTTAAATTTTTTAACCCAAGGGATTTATACGCATGAACAGCCATGTCAATAAGCTCAGCATCCTGTTCCGGTTGTGAGAGTCCAATGATCTCTGCACCAAACTGGTGGAATTGGCGATAACGCCCTGCTTGAGCTCTCTCATAACGAAACATTGGGCCTATGTAGTAGAACTTGTGGCAAGGAGCTTCTTGGGCCATCCCGTGTTCAATAAATGCACGCATAACAGGGGCTGTACCTTCAGGCCTTAACGTGAGGGAACGACCACCTTTATCAACGAATGTATACATCTCTTTTGAAACTACATCCGTTCCTTCTCCTACACCCCGCTCAAAAAGCTCCGTACGCTCAAAGACAGGAGTTCTGATCTCTTTAAAACCATACAGTTGTGCAGATCTGCGAAAAGTATTTTCAACATAATTCCAAATGCCTGAATTGTGCCAAGGCTCCTTTTTATCATCTGGAATAATGTCAAAAACACCTGGAGGGGCAGCAAATTTCATAGTTTTATCTCCAATCTGTAATGGTAGTTGTTAGATAATAAGAAGAATCGCTGATTTTTACAATAGCGACAAAAGAATGTAGGGGATGAAATGGATAAAGAAGACAGAAGACGGAAGACAGAAGACAGAAGATGGAAGAAAGCGATAACGTTGCAGAAAAATAACCACGGAGGGCACGGAGGACACGGAGTAAAAGAAAAATAAAGGGGTATTTAATAAGCTTTATACTTAACCTATAATATTTTCTCCGTGCCCTCCGTTATTTTTCTTTGCAACGTTATAGCTTCTTTTTTAAAACTGTTAGTACTGTAATATCATCAGTAGATCCATGATCTCTTGCTTGTTTTGCAAGCTCAGAAGGCAAATATTTTGCTTCTTTGTCTTTGCAAAATTCTTTAAGTTCTATTGGAGAGCAAACATTCCATAAACCATCTGTCGCAATAACTAAGTCGCCATCAAATTTAGTTCTTGTAATCTTAGGACTAGGGGTATTTCCTTCCTCATCAGCAATCCCATTTCCAATCGAGCGGGGAGTTCCTAAATTCCAAATTCCTAGCCCTTTTTCAGCTACTCCACCTCTATTAACAACTGGATCTGAAAAACGGCAATAGGAAGGATCTTTTTTAGCCTCTTCACCCAATCTTCTTACGTTTTCACCATTAATTTTTACAACAGTGGAATCACCGGTGTTTGCGGTCCAAACATTATCTCCATCTATGATCACTAAAGCCAATGTGGTTCCAACACCTGGATTATTTCCAGCGTCAAGATAATTTTTGTGAAGTGCAATAGGTGTTTGTTTTAAAGCGTTCCAAAAAATTAAAGTTTCTCTTGCATACTCATCGCCCTTAAGCTCTTCTAAAGCATTAACTTCCTTAGCAATTTCAGTTAATTTCTCCTTCAATACATCCTTAACATTTTTGCTTACATATTCTGCTGCAGTTGCCCCGTTGTAACCATCGCACACACCAAAAATTGAAAGAGGTCTTTGCCGGCCATGGATTTCAATGAGTAGGGTTTCCGAAAAAGATCTGTCATCAAAAGTTTTTCTCTTGATACTCGTCGGAATAGAGCTCTTAAAACCTTCAGTGCCTATGGCACCATGGTTGAAACACTGAGGTGTAGGGGAATTTTTGGATGGTACAGCATTAAAAGCAATTTCTGGATAATCTTTGCTGCTTAAATCTCGGTTTGCGCATTCTTCAGTATTTTGTAATTTTAAATGGACAGATCCTAAGTCAAAATTTCTACGCTGGCATGCTAGTTCTCTATAAATTTTTCCTGTATTCGCAAAAGCTGTACTTAAACTCTGATAATTAGATCGTGATAACCTGTAATCTTGCGCCCACCCCCATTTAACAAATAAATCTGCAAAATAAAATCGAATTCCTGCAAGAAAGCTATTTTCAGCAGTTCTCAATTTTACTTCAAATTTAGCTTTGATTGTATCACTTGCCTTTTTGACTCCCATTAGGGCTGAAGGCTTATATTCTTTTACAACAGAAGAATAATTGTTGAGATCCTCTTGAATATATCGAAACAAAGCAGCGGAATTATGACTTCCACGAATATGAGTGGGATTAAAAGAATAAAACCCTTCTGCAGAGCGATGGATAGAACCCCCATTTTCGCTTTCATTATAATACCTGCAAGCCCAAATTAAGGATTGATAACGCCCTTCAACACTAGCCATGAGACTCGTCTCCAATTTTTTTGTGTGCATGTGCTTCTAAAAATATTCCGAGACCCGCTTCATTTATATCTTTTTCAAACTCATCTTGTGGGATCTCTTTATATTGTTCCCTAAGTTTATGAAGCTCTTCTCGGATCATTAAACTATGCTTCATGGCCAAATTGTCATATTCTTTTAAGGCATTGCAAGCATTCTGTAGGCAATCTGAACTATTGTCTTGCAAATGCCTGTCGATTTCAGTGTTAATTTTTGCCCTTTGTTCTTTTAAAGCTCCCAAACGTATCTGGGCAAGCTTTGAAAGCTCTTGTTGTATTGGCGTTTTTTCTTTCTGAACCTCTTCCAGGGAAAGAGCAATATCCTTTTGGGGTTCTACTTCTTCTTCAACATCGCGGGTCCAAACTGGATCATTTTGCATCATCAAATGGCTACTTCTGATTTTTCCGTCGTTTGTTAAATTCAAATAGCCCAATAAGAATTTCCCTTCCAAAGGCAACGCTGAAAATAGGTCCGAAGCATGAGGTGAAAGGGTAATTTTTTCTGGAACATACAAAACAAAGTTGTCCAATGAAGCTAGTTTCTCCAGTTCATCATGGACGTTCCAATCATCATCCACAATGTTAGATAGATCCTGACGGGTCAAAGTATGCATTAAGACCGCCTCTCCAAATTCATGATAACGTGGAGCGTTATAAATTCTGTTTTCTGCTCCTGGACGTAAAAAGCCCAATGCTTTTGGCGGCATAAACTCAAGATTTTCTCTAATTTCTGCAATGTCTGACAATGGGATCAACTTACTGTTGGAGATCAATTGATCTAACTCTGCACTATGGCTTTCATCTAAGGGATAGGGATAGGCTAAAAATCTATTCAATGCTTTAAAGTCCATAGTTTTACGTAGATACATCATCCTTGAATCTACAATGATCGCATGTTTAGGAACCCACATTTGCATTAAATTTGGAGTCGGCTGAGCAACGACTAAAAATCTAGATAAATCGTAGCTTGTATAAATCCTCAAGATGTAATGGCTATTGCTTCCTTGTGAAGAATTCATGATCCCCGTAGAAGCAATTGTTGACGGGGAAAGAATAGCAAGCAAGCTATGCCTTAAAAATTCTGGATCAGACCAGTTTTGGCTCGCTGGATTCACCGCATGCAATTTTGCATAGGTCAAAGCCATTGCGATATCAGCTACTCCTTCTGCAGCAAGCATCTCCTCATCTTCACTCATATTTGTAAAGCGAAGGTACATTTCAGATGCTATAAGACCCGAAATAACAAATAATAATGTTACACCCCATGCCAAATACTTCCATTGCATTTTCCATCCATTCGTCGTAGATGGAAGTTTTTGAGGTGGCTGCTGAGGTTTTTGTTCCTCTTCATTTTCTTGGTACGGATCGTCCTTTAAAGAAAGCCATCCTAGACCTTCCTTTGTGGATTGTTCTTTAGCTTTTACATTGGCGGTGGGAGTTGGAGGTTTAAAAACTAATTCCGGTTCTTCATGAACATCCCCTAAAAAGCTTTCAATTCCTAAAGTAGAGAGATCTTCGAATGCAGGGGTTGTGTGTTTTGCTTCAACATGAGCTTCTTGTTGTGAAACAGTTTCCACAGGGATGGGCTCAATGGCACTGACCTCTTCCTCATTGAAAGCATCGATCGTAACTTCAACATCACGAAGATGGACAATATCACCAACTTTTAGAGTTTTCTTTCCAAAAGGAAAACCATTTAAAGTAATGAAAGGGTCATTTGCTGCATTAATGGCGACAAATTTGCCTGACTGATTGACAATTTTGAAATGTTCTTCAGATAAACCAATATCAGTAATAAGGACGTCGTTTTTTTCCGGATCCCCTTCGCCAAAAATGATAACGTCTTTTGAGAAACGAAAGGTGCGGTTTTGGGATTCAGTCTTTAATGTGAACTTTATACTTCCCATATCCCCAATTTATCCAAACGTTTTTTAATATTAGCTATAAATCTTTTTTGTAAGTAAAGATCGATAAAATACGCCTATAATCGATCTTTTATCCAAACGCGGCGAATATACAGATTTTCATTTTTGAATGCTATCAAATTAAATCGCAATTTTGACATTTTTTTTAAAAAATTTTTCGAAAAAAAATTATGCCTAAAAATCATGTTAGAGTTATGCTAAAGCATTTTATGTTCACCCAACTAATGGATACTCTGAGAGAAATGGACAAATATTCACGCTATCTCATTCTATCGACACTAATGGCTGCTCTTCCAACCCACAGCGAGGCCCAAGATTTATTTCCATTGAAATGTCATGTTGGAAAAGATTTTAAAGATGATTGGCCGGAATATTTTGAATTCACCCGCCATATCAAGGAGCCAAGGGACTCCATAAAAAAAGCAGCGCAAGAAATTTGGAAAGGTCCACCTGGAATCGTTGCTGATCTCGGAGCCGGAGCAGGAAGGGATACAATCTATCTGCTGGATCAAGGCTGGAAAGTCTATGCGATGGATATTGAATCCATGGCAGTGCAAATTATTTTGGAAAGGGCAAAAGAGACTGACGAAGGTAATCTTTTAACTGAGGTAGCCCCTTTTCATTTGATGAATAATTGTCCTGAAAATGTCGACATCATGAACGCGAGCTATAGTTTGCCATTCTGTTCCAACGAATTTTTCGATCCATCCTGGGAAAAGGTTGTGAAAAACTTAAGGAGCGGTGGACTTTTTGTCGGACAATTTTTTGGGCTTCGTGATGCCTGGACATGGGATAAATCGATGACATTCTTGTCTACTGAAGAAGTTTTGGGATTATTTGAAGATCGTTTCGAAATCTTGTACTTCTATCAAGAAGAGAAAGAGACACTTACATCGGATGGTTTTCCTACTTATCGCCATTGCTACCATGTCATTGCTAGGAAAAAATAATTAACACGCAGTACATAGACTCAACTTTAGCATTTTTTGCGGAAGTCAGAAGTCGGAATTCGGAAGTCAGGATATTGCATGTCCTGACATTAGCATTACAGCACTAATGCAAGAAAAACTTCAAATATTCTTCTGAATTCTGAATTCTGGATTCTGAATTCCTAAGTATTTAAACTTCAATATTTTGTAGTAAAAAATGCTAAAGTCGAGATAGAAAAATAAAGAAAATTAGATTGTCTTAATTTTTTATGAGTTTAAAGCGCCCATCTGAAGCTTAAAGGTAAAAGGAACACTATGTTCCAAACTATAGGGGAAAGACCAAATTTTATCCTGGGTGCTCTCCTGAAAATTATCTTCATAAATTTCTAGCCATGTTTTTGCTACCAATGAGTGGACATGTTGAGGAGAGTGTTGTAACCCATTTGGATGATCGACAGTTGCCAATTCACACATACATACAAAAAGTTCGCTATAGATCATGTCCAATAAGGAACCAAGCACACTGCGATCCCTAAAATTGATCGGTGTACCTTGGTTCAACAAGTAGAAAACAGTGCCGTCTTTTTTCGTATAACGCCATACAACAGGATTAATTTTCTCCACTGAACAAATTCTTGCAAAAGCTTTGAGGTCAAATTCCTCATCTTTTGCAGAAGCGCTGGCTAAAATAGCATTGTTTTTAATGAAGGAAACATCCTCTTCATTGATCGAAGTCTTGCCTGTACATCCGATAATGAGATCGCAGGAAGATAACATCTGATGGAAAGGCTCAATAATAAATCCATCAAACCGGGAACGGATATTCTTGCAAGGATCAATATCATAAGTGGAGACTTCACATTTTCTACCCTTCAAAGCAATCGCGGTCGATGTCCCAATCTTTCCATATCCGATAATTCCACACCGACACCCTTGCAATATCGCATCAAACTCTTCCCTAAAGATCCTCTCAACACTATAAATGACACCATCTCCAATCACAGTGTCCTCTATATCTTTCAATGGACTTTGCGCCATTGAAAGTACAGGGCATGAATGGCTTCCCGCAGAATGGTATCGCCAATGCCCATTGTTTGTGTCTTCAACAATCCCCCTAAAATGTGGGTAGCGTGAAAGGTGGTGAGTGTATCCTGCTAAGTATCCGCCAACCTCTTGTACAATTAAGGGTGTTGAACTTTTTTTTAGAATTTCCTCCACTAATTTCCCGGAATTATTAAAAGTCTCATCAATAGTAGAGGGGAGATAACAGTTGATACGCTTATTTTTTAAATACTCCAGTGTAGAAAGATCCGCAGAATAGGGGATTGCGATCACCAATTGCAAGGGAAAAACCTGATGAATCATCTCTATATAGTTCACACTTGTTGGCATTACATGGGTAATGACAACCGAATGGATCTTTTGTGGATTTTTGGACTGAGAGACAAGCTTCTCTAACGTTAATAGAGTATTGCATCCTTTTCGTGGAGTAAAACGAGGAAGGACAGATAATCTTGCCATAGTTTCCAAACTTATAAAAGAACAGTCGCGTAATCTTTGAAGCAATCCTCTAAAGGACGACTCCCATCGAAAACAATTGTTTGTTTTTCAGTTTTGTACTGTTCTACAATTTTTTCAGTGACATCACTATACAGATCGATTCTTTTTTTTGCCAGTTCAACTTTATCGCTGTTCCTCTGTTTCAAGGGCGAAAAACAATTATCGCATTTTCCTGAAACTTTCGGAGGAAAAAACTCCAGGTTATAAATTTTTGAGCAGTTTACACAGGAAATTCTGTTCACCATTCTTTGAAGGGCTATCAAAGGGTTAATCTCAATAATGATGTATTGCAAAGTGCTTTTTAAATGGGCCTCTACAAAATTATCAAATTTCTTCTTTTGATAGGGTGTTTGAGGAAAGCCATCTAATGTAAAACGCCTATTTCGGCTAATAAAATCCTCAAGTGTAGAGAGGACGAGGTGCGTTACAATCTCTTCGTCGACAAAGTTGCCGCTTTTGATCAAGGTATCTATTTCATGTCCTAAGCTTGTCCCTTTTTGAACTTCATTTCTAAGCAAATCCCCGGAACAAACCTGTTCGAAGGACTCATTTTTACAACATAAAAATTGAGAAAGAGTGCCTTTCCCACTCCCAGGACAACCGAAAATCACATAATTGTTCATGCTGAAATTTCTCCAAAATTCGTTCCAGTGCTCTGTATCTTCTTTTCAGTAATTTCTTTAATCACTTGAAGAAATTTATTAATTTGTTCTTCGTTGTTTTGATGGCCTATGCTCATCCTCACAGTGCCGTAAGGGCTTGTTCCAAGTTTTTCATGGATCAATGAGGCACAATGCAAACCAGCCCTGACGCATATGTGGTTCTGATCGAGCAAATAGGAAATTTCAGCTGGATAGTAGCCATTAACATTAAAGGAAATGATGGGAATCTTATCTTTTAACTTTTTAGAACCATAAATTTGAACGCCAGGAATTGTTTCTAGGTTTTCAATTGCTAATTGCACCAATTGCATTGAACGGTGATAGTAGTTTTCAGGCCCATGCTTTTTTAAATGGCCCAGCGTATAATTAAGACCAGCAATGCCTAAATAGTTCAATGTGCCCGCTTCAAATTTTGAGGGCGAAATCCCAGGATGATTCCTTGAAAATGAATTTAAACCACTACCGCCTTCATAGAGGGACTCCACAAGGTCAAAATCTTTAGCATAAAGAAAACCTACTCCCGACGGCCCCAAAAGTCCTTTATGCCCAGTACCTGCGATAAAGTCCAAATCCAAACCTTCAGCATCAATAGGTATGATCCCTGCAGTCTGTGCAACATCTAATGCAACAGGAATTTTATTCGCTTTTGCAATCTGACAAATTTGCTTAATTGGGGCGATAGTTCCTAAAACATTTGATGCATGATTAACAATGATCAATTTTGTCTCTTGTCTAATCATTCCAATCATATGATCAAGCTTAAAAGAACCATCAAACTCGCAAGGGAATACTGAATAGGAAATGATTCCCTGCTTGGCCATCTTATGCAAAGGCCTTACAACAGAGTTATGTTCATAATTTGAAATTAAGACATGGTCCCCTTGCTTAAGATATCCTTTGATCAAGATATTGAGCGCATGGGTTGCATTCAATGTAAATGCAATATGGTTTGGATAAGATACTTTTAAGATCTCGGCTAATTTTTCTCTCGTATTATAAACAATATCCTCAGCACTCTCAGTCAATTCATAGCTGCCCCTGCCAGGATTTGCGCCAATGTTTTGTAAATAATAATTGATGCCGTCTAATAGCTCTGACGGTTTTGGATGTGAAGTACTCGCATGGTCTAAATAGATAGTGAAATTTTCCATAGGTATTACGCTGCAAAGAAGTTTTTCAAGTGCGATTTCAAAAGTGCTTTTCCTTGGAGCATCAGCTCGCAAGAAGTATATGTTTCCCAATTTTGTCGTTCTGGGAATCCTAATTCATTGGCAATCAATGTTCTAATTAAATGAGAAGGGATTTTTTGATTCACTGCATAAAAGGTTTTTTCTCCTTTTGAATTTTCAAATAATAAATAATGGCCATATTTCTCATAGAGCTCAGGAATTTGCTTCTCATCCTGAAAAGGATATGCCCTAAATTTTTTTGCTAGAATGGGGTGAATATCGATATCGATAGGAAGCCAATGCTCATGATAATGGTGACAAAGGCGGCTTCGAGGATTTTTATTTAAACAGTGGCCTGCCCTTCCATGTTCGTAACGGATATATGAACCAAAGATTGAGGTTAAAACCTTTTGAATCAACACTTTTAATTCTTTGTTTTCTTCAATGACCGAGCTTGGAAGCTCACCCAAACATCCATAATGATTTTTAGAAGTGATCAATAAATGGCCCGGAGTAAGAGCAAATGGATCACAAATTACATTAAAGGAATTTGTAAATGTGAAATTCAGTTGTGGATCATGATGGCAGAAAACACACTCATCATAGGAGGAATTGATAAAATGATCTGCTGAAAACATGCTACCTCAAATCCAAGGATAAAAACTTATTATTCAATGACTTATTCATCTAATATCTCACCTGGTTTTAAAATTTTTTTTCACTTCCAATTCAGCTACAAATATTTATGTCAAAGAGTGGACATCTTATTGAAATTCAAAATTGGAAGCAAAGAAAAATCACATAAATTTTTTTGCCAAGGAAAGTAGAAAAAACTTGTAAAATAAAATATTAACTCTTAGATTGATACGATTGTGAAATTAGCTTGACAAACAGATTCATTAAAGGTATGGTTTTTCTAACTTATAGTAACTTAATGTCTTGCACTATTTAATCTTTAGGCTCTTTTTTTCGACGAGAAATTAGCTTGAGATTAAATGAATAAAGGCTTAAAAGTTGAGTACTTAAATACAAAGTTTTTTTGAGAAAGAGAGGTAAAACTCTCCAAAGTGATGGCACTGAGTGCAGCTTCTTTTTCTGAAGTTTGCATTGTAGCCCGGTGTCTATTGATGGATATTTGTAATGTAAAAAGGATCTAAAAGGAGCGTCAGTGGCTAGTATACTCGATGTGTTCAAACCCGCCCCCTATATAGACGAAATTCAAGACCAAGAAGAAGCTAAAAAACTTTACAAGTATTGGCGCATACGCATTTTTTATTCGATGTTCATTGGCTATGCTCTTTACTATATCACTCGAAAAAGCTTCACATTTGCCATGCCTGGACTCATAGCGGATTTAGGGATGGACAAAAGCGAGTTAGGGTTTTTAGGAAGCGTTTTCGCGATCACTTACGGACTTAGCAAATTTGCCAGTGGGATTATTTCTGACCGATCCAATCCGCGCTATTTCATGGCAGTCGGTTTGATGCTAACCGGCGTCTTTAATATCTTTTTTGGGATGGCATCATCCATTATGCTCTTTGCAATTTTTTGGGGATTGAATGGTTGGTTCCAAGGATTTGGTTGGCCCCCATGTGCAAGATTTTTGACACAATGGTATTCTCATTCTGAAAGGGGATCTTGGTGGTCCACATGGAACGTATCACATAATTTCGGTGCATTTTTGAGCCCTTGGATTGCTGGCGCCTGTATGTATTATTTAGGTTGGCGTTATGCAATGTACATTCCTGGGATACTCTGTATATTGGGCGGATTTTACCTGATCAACCGTTTGAGGGACACACCCCAATCGCTCGGTTTGCCATCCATTGAAAAATTCCGCAACGATTATGCGGGTTGGACACCAAAAGATGATGATGGGAAAGAGCCAACGGCGAAAGAATTATTGGTTGAATATGTTTTGAAAAACAAATTCATGTGGATGCTGGCATTCGCCTATTTTTTCGTTTATGTGGTTAGACAAGGAATTAACGACTGGACTTCACTCTATTTGCAAGAAAGCAAAGGTTATACTGTGTTGGGTGCGAATGGATGCGTATCCCTTTTTGAAGTAGGGGGATTTTGTGGAAGTTTGGCAGCTGGATGGTTGTCAGACAAGTTATTTGCAGCTCGAAGAGGACCAGTGAATGTATTGTTTGCGGTAGGAATGTTCGTAGCGATTATGGCGATGTGGGCGATTCCTGCTGGGTACGAGTTATTGGATTCCATTGTGATGTTTATTGTCGGGTTTATGATTTTTGGGCCACAGATGCTGATAGGGGTCGCGGCTGCTGAGCTTTCCCATAAAAAGGCTGCTGCAACAGCAACAGGATTTATAGGATACATAGCGTATATGGGAGCAGCGGTAGCTGGTTATCCATTGGGCAAAGTGACACAAGATTTGGGATGGGACGGCTATTTTTGGTTCATGGCCATCTGCTGTGTTTTATCAGTGATATTACTAATCCCACTTTGGGGCATCACACGCCGTATCCGCTCCGAACCCAAAAAAGAACCTATCCCCAAACCCGCCTAGTTTTACAACCGTGCGCGCATCCCCGCGCCCGGTTCCCTTTTATCTCTTTGTTCTCTTTTCCCATCTACGATGCCCTTACATCTCTTGTGAAATGTTGGAAAATGCAACAATGATTGACAGAAAATCTAACATAACGATATAATTGTTCTTAAGGAGATACATATGCGACAGTCACTTGGGAAAAGAATTAAGGAACTTAGAGAATCTTACGGCTTAAGCCAAGACGCGCTAGCTAATAAGCTTCATATTGACCGTGCGTCTCTGTCTGCAGTCGAAAATGATAAGAGGTCACTAAAAGCAGAGGAGCTCGTTCAGATTTCTAAAGCACTCAATGTTTCTATTGATAGCTTACTAAATTTAGAAAATACCATCGAAGTTATCCTACAAGAGTCTGCAACAAAGAAAGAGCCGAATAAGATGCGGATTAGTGTCCCTCAAAAAAACGTTAAAAAATTTAAGGAAGTCCTACTCTATTTGTTATGCAAAATAGGGGCACGACCGAATGTCGGTGAAACAGTTATTTATAAGCATCTTTACTTTATTGATTTTGATTACTACGAAAAATATGAAGAACAGTTACTCGGGGCCACTTACATAAAAAACCATCATGGACCTACACCAATAGAGTTTCAAAAGATAGTCAAAGAGATGGTAGATAGTAAAGATATTGAACTTGTCAAAAGCCAATACTTTGACCGTCTTCAAAAAAAATATTTGCCTCATAGAGAGCCAGATTTATCAGTGCTAGATGCCAACGAAATAAAAGTAATCGATAATGTAATTCAAAAATTATGTGGAATGAACGCTGCTTCAGTTAGTGCATACTCACATCAAGATGTGCCTTGGATTGTGACTACAGAAGGTCAAAAAATCGACTATGAATCTGTTTTTTATAGAACCCCAGCCTATAGTGTGAGAGAATATGCAAATGAAGAGTTTCAGGAAGATTGATACTACTGATGAATTTGATAAAAATCTAAAAAAGCTTCTTAAACGTTTCCCCAGCTTAAATGATGATCTAGAAACTTTAATAGAAACTCAATTTAAACTCTTCCACAAGCTAGGCACAGACAATAATGGAATTGTGAGGATTAGCAATTTAGGATTCGATGAACCACCCATTTACAAAGTTAGAAAATTCGCATGCAAGTCTCTAAAAGGTAAAGGAGCAAGAACTGGAATGAGACTAATTTATGCTTATTACAAAGTTGAAGATCGCTTACTTTTGATTGAACTTTATAATAAAAGCGAGCAAGAGATTGAAAATAAGTCGTACATAAAAAAATTGTAATTCATAAAGGAATAATGACCTTAGTTAGAAACATAACTCTCGTTCAGGATCTACAGAAGTACGTACTTTAAGTCCGTTATTCATCCCTTTTGTTAGCAACACGAGCTTTATTTGTAAGTATCGGCTGTGATATTCTGTGGCTTTTTAGCAAGATTTACCGGGCACGAGTTGTGCACGGGCACGTTTATTGTAGGATGATATTATGTGGGTGCCGTTGCATGTGCATTCGGAGTATTCGATTCTGGATGCGGCTGCTTCTATACAGGGATTGGTGGATAAGGCAAAAGAATTTAAGATGCCAGCCTTAGCTCTGACCGATCATGGCAATTTGTTTGGGCTTGTAGATTTCTATAAGGCTTGCAAAGAAGCTAAAATCAAACCGATCCTCGGATGCGAACTCTACATTGCCCCCACTTCTCGCTTCGAAAAAAAGAAAGAACCCGGCCTTCCCATCAGTTATCACTTAACCCTCCTCGCCAAAAACAAACAAGGTTACCATAACCTCTGCAAATTGACCTCCATCGGCTATACCGAAGGGTTTTATTATTATCCCCGCATCGACGCAGAAATTTTAAAAGCTCACTCTGAAGGATTGGTCTGCCTTTCTGGCGACCTTTCCAGCTGCCTAGCACATGAAATCATCCGCGGCTCCGAATCTTCCTTCATGGAGCAAGTGCTATGGCACAAAGAGATCTTCGGCGAGGACTACTATTTTGAACTCCAACGCCATCCTATGACCCAGGATGCTTTGGAAAATGAAGGGGTCATTCAAGAATCGTGGCTTTATCAACAATACCAAGACTTTATTGCCAATCAGGAAAAAGTCAACCAAGCTCTCATTAAAACAGGCAAAGAACTCGGCATCAAAGTTGTAGCATCGAACGATACCCATTATATCGATCGCGCTGATTGGAAAGCACACGAAATCTTGCTCAATATCCAATCAGGCGAACCCTGCGAAATCATAGAAACCGATTCCTATGGCAATCCTAAAAGAAGAATTCCAAATCCAAAAAGACGCACCTATTCTTCACACGAATACGATTTTAAATCTCCGGAACAGATGCAAGCACTTTTTAGCGATATTCCTGAAGCCATTTCAAATACACTCGAAGTCGCAGAAAAATGTCAGGCGGAAATTGACCTAAAAACCAAACACTATCCCATCTACCTTCCCCCTGATATTGAAGGGAAGGAATATACAAAAGAAGAGCAGATTAAATCTGTCGAACAATATTTATGGAAACTTTGCGAAGAGGGGATTCCTGTTAGATACACTCCAGAACGTCTTGCTAAGGTTGCAGAGATTTATCCAGGTCAAGATCCGATGGATGTAGTCCGAAAGAGGCTCGAGTATGAAATGAGCGTCATTGTCCCGAAAGGGATGTGCGACTATTTGCTGATTGTTTGGGATTTCATCAATTGGGCAAAACGCACCGGCATTCCCATGGGACCTGGACGCGGGTCAGGGGCAGGCTCTATTATCCTTTATTTAATCGGTATTACAGATATTGAACCGTTGCGCTTCCACTTGTTCTTTGAACGTTTTATCAATCCTGAACGTATCTCCTATCCCGATATCGACGTTGACATCTGCATGGACCGTCGAGGCGAAGTCATCAACTATACGATGAACAAGTATGGAAAGGATAACATCGCACAGATTGTAACATTTAATACGATGAAAGCGAAAAGTGTTCTACGTGATGTTGCAAGAGTATTAAGTGTTCCTCTTGCAAAGGTCAATTCGATCGTCAAACTTGTTCCCGAAGATTTAAATATCACTCTTGATAAAGCACTGGAAAAAGATGCTGACCTTCGTCAAATGTACGATACAGATGAGGATACCCATCGGATTATTGATCTGGGAAAATCATTAGAAGGTTTTGTCCGCAATACCGGTATCCATGCCGCAGGGATTATCATCAGTGGCCAACCTTTAACAAACTTAATTCCCGTTTGCATATCAAAAGATTCTGAGATGCCTGTTACGCAATATTCCATGAAGCCTGTGGAAATGGTGGGAATGTTGAAGGTGGACTTCTTAGGGTTAAAAACTTTGACCTGTATCCAGATCTGTGTCGATGCAATTGCCGCAACAACTAAAAAAGTGATTGATTGGGTTAACCTTCCCCTAGATGATGTGCAAGCTTTTGCGATCATGAATCAAGGTAAAACAATGGGGGTGTTCCAGTTAGAGTCTGGTGGAATGCAGGACCTGGCGCGCCAGCTTCATTTGGACAAGTTCGAAGAGATTATCGCTGTTGTTTCATTATACAGACCAGGTCCTATGGACATGATCCCATCCTTTATCAACCGCAAGCATGGGCGTGAACCGATCGAATATGAACACCCCTGGATGAAAGAGATCCTTTCAGAAACGTATGGAATCATGGTCTACCAAGAGCAGGTGATGCAGA
The DNA here is from genome assembly GCA_039806825.1 of Parachlamydiaceae bacterium. Classification (GTDB taxonomy): domain Bacteria; phylum Chlamydiota; class Chlamydiia; order Chlamydiales; family Parachlamydiaceae; genus JBDHQB01. Next base: position 140,951 of record JBDHQB010000003.1, read on the forward strand.
TTGCCAGCAAGCTTGCCAATTTTTCACTCGGTGAAGGTGATGTGCTCCGCCGCGCGATGGGTAAGAAAGACAGTGAACAGATGGCTAAGCAGCGGGAAAAATTTCGCTTAGGAGCCATTCAAAATAACATTGATGACTCTGTGTCGATGCAGATCTTCGATAAGATGGAAAAATTTGCAGCATACGGTTTTAACAAATCGCATGCTGCAGCTTACGGTTTTCTTTCCTATGTTACAGCTTACTTTAAAGGAAATTACCCGAAGGAGTGGATGGCCGCATTGATGACATGCGATAGCCACGACCTGACAAAAGTTGCTAAATTCATACGTGAATGTCAAGCGATGCACATTCCAGTGCTTCCCCCCGATATCAACGAAGCAGGCCAAACATTTACAGCTGCACCAGAAGGGATCCGTTTCGCCATTAGCGGAATTAAAGGAATTGGTTCTGGTGTCGTTGAAGGGATTCTTCAAGAGCGTATAAAGAATGGGAAATTTACTTCCCTATACAATTTTTTAAAAAGAATCGACACAAAACGGACCGGTAAGAAAGTGATCGAACATCTCATCGATGCGGGAGCTTTTGATTTTACAAAATGGTCGAGAGATGGTCTACAGCTAGGCCTTGATCAAATGTTCGAAGCAGTTGTCAGCGAGCAAAAAGAGGCAGCATCTGGCTTCATGGACTTGTTTGCAAAATCGGAAGAGCTGGGGGAAAAACGGTTTGAAAAAGAACCTAAAGTGACTTCTCCAAGATCTGCTTATACCCTTCTTTTGAAAGAGAAAGAGCTTCTTGGCTTTTTCTTGACTGGGCATCCAATGTCTGCCTATCAGTCTGTCATCCAAAGATTGTCTTGCGTTGCCCTTGGTAAAATAGAGGAGATGGAACATGACAATGTTTTCCGCTCAGCATTTATTGTCGAAACAGTTCAAATCAGGTTTTCTACCAAGTCGCAGAAAAAATTTGCGATCCTCACGATCAGCGACGGATATGATGGATTTGAACTTCCTATCTGGGCTGAGATGTATGAGGAGAAGCAACATCTTTTAAAAGAAAATCAGTTGCTATATGCAGTTCTTCAAGTAGACAAAAAAGAGGAAACCCCACGCTTAAGCTGCCGTTGGGTAGATGACCTCACACAAGCCAATGATGCAATGATGGAAGCTTGCGATAATGCTTATGATAAGGCCAAGTTACAAGCTGCGCGTTTTGCAAAAAATAAAGCTGCTGCTGCAGAAAAACCCCCTTCAAATATCCCACAAAAAAATGCAAATGCTTCACAAAAAAATGAGAAAAAAGCACCTGCCCAAACAAAGGTCACTGCCGTGAAAAGAATCTCCATTCAAATCGATGCCGATGAAGCCCGTTTAAGCCATATACTAGATCTAAAGGCAGCCTTTGATAAGGAAAGGGGAGAAACCCCAGTAAAGATAGAATTTGTCTCGAAAGAGCGCACTATAGCAGATCTTATGATCGATCCCCCCTGGGGTATTGAACTCACCTCCGGTCTTCAATCTCAGATTAAGCTCATAAAATCTGTAAAAAGCGTAACTTTAGAGTCTTAAGCTTTTTTAATGCCATTTCATTCTTAATAAAAGTTATTTTATTATTTTAATTATTTAAATAAGAATATAACTAAAAGTAGTTAATTATAACTTATTAATTTATTAGGTGATATTTATGGCTAGTTTTAATCCCAACGTTAGCGGAGCTGATCATACAGCCACTCCTTTAACAGGAGGAGTCAATACCCCTAATCCAGCTGCAAATACTGATCCAACAACCCGTGCAGGAACTACTGCATTAAAACGTCAAGCTTCATCAGCAGATAAACCCAATGCTAAGCATGACGTAAAGAAACTAAGCATAGATAATGCTCTTAAAACTGTTAGTGGATTTAAAGACTCTGCAATTAAAGGAGTTAAAACTATAGTTTCAACTGTTCAAAACAAGCTTCTTTCTACATCCTCAAAAGAATTGTATGAAAAATTTTTGCATTGCTCAATAAAAGCGAGTCTCCCAGATGCCAGTAGTGCAGATAAAAAAGTATTTCAGGATCTAGAAAATAAGGTGGGAGAAAATAAATCTCTTAAAAAGCTCTTGATTCTTCCGAAGGCTCAAAAATTAAACAGAGAGCTTCTGAGAAAGCCTACGAGAAACTTTCTGAGGATGAAAAAGAGAGGCTTCACGAGCAGGTCAAAGGAATTGTAAAAGATTATATTGATGCTAGCCTTAAGGATCCAGAAGTTGCTTCATTAATTAAAAAGCAGCTCGATAATCATGTTCTTTCTTCGGTGAAACCTGAAGAAGTAAATAAATATATTAAAAATGAAATTGGTAAGCAATATCGTGATGATTTAAAAACTCAGTTAAGCAAAGTTTTCGGAGATGATATTTCTGAGGTATTGGTAAATTTAAAATTTTATGAAAATCTTCAGAAAAGTGGTACACTTGATCCTTCCATGGACCGTGTCGTAAAAGATATTAAAAACGCACATGCGGATAAGATGGTCAAATACAGTGAAGTCATTAATAATTTGGATACGAAATATGATGCCATTCGTTGACCTGGGTTCTAATTTTCACCTTGACAACCAGGCTAAATAGGGTCTAAACTCCTAGCGAAAATAGTAATGCTGGGAGTAGCCAATGCGAAAACATTCGATCCTTTCTTCGATTTTATTAAGCTTTTGTGCATTAACTCCTTCTGCGCATGCTGCCTATGTTGTTAAAGATGGTTCGATTGTTAATCTAGAGCAGGTCGCTACTCTTCCTGTTGAAGAACACTATAATCTTGGTGTGGATGCGTACAATAAATCTGACTGGTGTAGTGCTATTCAACATTTCAAAATTATTACCTGCAGCTTCCGTGACGATCCAATAGTCCATGACTGTTATTTTTATTTAGCTGTTGCTTACTTTTATGCAGGGGAAATGGATTTTGCAAACGATGCTATCACTGCTTATCTTAAGCATCAAAGTAATGCACGCCTGTTTGAACAGGCAATCGAGGTTAAATTTTGTATCGCAGAACAACTTCGTGGTGGTGCTAAAATTCGTTTCTTTGGAACAAAACAACTCCCCAAATTGGCTTCTGGCCGTTCTTTAGCCCTCACAATATATGACGAAGTGATCGCTGCACTTCCTGCTCACGATCTTGCAGCTCAAGCCCTGTACTACAAAGGAATGTTGCTTTGGGAAGATGAATGCTACCGTGAAAGTATCGATGCATTCCAAACTCTCATTCGCCGTTTTCCAAAGCATGAACTTGCTCCTGAAGCCTATTTGGCCATTGCAGATGTGTACGTGGAACAATCTTATGCCGAGTTCCAAAATCCAGACCTTCTAGCATTAGCAGGGATCAATCTACGTAAATTTTCACAGAATTTTCCCAGAGATGAGCGTGTCGCACTTGTGGAAGAACGTTTCCAATGGATGAAGGAATCTTATGCTGAAGGGCTCTATGAAATCGGAAGATTTTATGAAAGAAAAGGAGCTCCAAGCGCTTCTGCAATCTATTATCACAAAGCAATCAACGACTATCCAGATACTGAAGTTGCCGAGTTTTGTAAGGTTAGACTCGTGAGACTTAACTTCTACCACCCAGAATCGTGTGAAACAATAACTGAAGAAGAAGCTAAAGCTGAGTCTGCCACTTCATGAACAAGGTCTTGATTCTTTTTCTGGTTTTATTACTTTGTGGTTGCGGTTATCGTTTCGAACAAGCAGATACTCTTACTCCTTATTCTACAGTTACAATACCTTATATTGAAGGCGATCCCTACGGTGAATTTACTACAGCCGTTATTAAGCGGGTTGCTGAGTACACAAATCTGACCTATAACCACGATGTTGGGGATCTCATTCTTAAAATAAAAATCTTAGAAATCCGTGATCAAAATATTGGGTTTCGATACGATCGCAACAAGAAAGGAGAGTTGATCGATTCGATTATACCTAGCGAGACTCGATTAGAAGCTGTAGCTGAACTCCAGGTGATTGATGCGATCTCAGGATCCGTTTTAATAGGCCCAGTGCAGTTTTCCGCTTCAGTAGAATTTGACCACGACTACTACTCAAGTCGAAATGCGATCAACATCTTCTCCTTGGGCCAATTAATTGACTATGATGCAGCGTACGATACTGCTATAAGACCCTTAAGTCAATCTTTTGCTGAAAAGGTAGTGGATATTTTAAAAGGATAGTATCCTCATGCATAAAGTTTTTCCAGCGAACATAGACAAACTTTATGACATGCTGAACAGCATTAGAATCGAATGCTATGAAGCTGGTTTGGAACCTTCCTATATCTTAAAGATCGAGTTGGCAGCTGAAGAAGCGCTTGTGAATATTATTCAATATGGCTATCCGGGTCAGAAAGGAAACATTGAAATTGAATGTCTTATTGATCACGACTTAGGCTTGAAAATTATCATTAAAGACCAAGGCCTTAGCTATAATCCTCTTAAAAAACCGATGAAGGATGATCCCCATTCAACAGAGGATCCTGGCGGATATGGGATCTTTTTCATACGCAAACTGATGGATGAAGTGGGATATCGAAGAGAAAATAATTTAAATGTTTTGACGCTTTTTAAAAGAATACCGCGAATTTCTTAAGAGTTGTCGTAGCTGGTTAACATCTCTTCATTTTCTTGAATTTCAAAGAGATATTTTTCTAATAAACGTAGTACTAAACGTGAAGTATTGTAAACGCCTGTAGTTACGAATCCCATCTCTAAATGGGGATTGTCATCTTTATTCAAAGCTATTAATACATAAGTGCATGCATTTCCCTCACATTGGTCTGGAATAATCCAAACAACGAACTGATCGTTCACAAGGGTAATTTTTTCAATCGATTCAATGACATGGAAATATTGTGTTAAAGTTGGATGATCTTTTTTCGAGAGATTTAATAAGTCATGCTTATGGAGAAGGTCTAAGTCTACTTCGAGAAGACCTTCGGGAAGAAAATCATTAATATTTTTTATATATTTCTTATATGCTTCTTCAAGTATATTAATATTGTGCATTTTATCCTCCGTTAATAAATTAATTATATTTGAATTTAATTATAAAATAAACTTTAATCAAATAATTAATATAAATTAAGCAAGGATCAGGCCAACTTGGCATAGGGGTAAAAGAAGGGTTTTAATTGATTTTTTGACCCAACTTTAATAAATTTGATAACATCTTCTACCCCTGGAAAAGACAATGTGCAGGCTTACTCTTTCACTACTCCTATCGTTTTTTATATTCGCTCTTAATGCTGAACAACTTGCAATTTCTGTACATGCGGAATCCGCTATTCTTATGAATGCTGAGACAGGAGCGGTTTTATACGAAAAAAACAGTAGAAAGCTGCAATTTCCTGCGAGTACCACCAAGATTGCCACAGCAGCTTATACTCTAAAAGTAGCAAGCGAAAAGCTAGAAGATAAAATCTCAGCAGACCAGGAAGCTATCGCTTCGATCTCCGAACAAGCAAAAAAGAAAAGCAATTATACGCTACCTCCCTATTGGATCGAACAGGGAAGCACCCATATGGGAATCAAAAAAGGAGAGATATTTAGTCTTAAAGATCTCCTTTATGGACTTATGGTAGCCTCCGCAAATGATTCCGCAAATGTCATTGCCCAACATGTAGGTGGAACAATTCCTGACTTCATGAAAGGTGTAAATAACTATCTGCAAGAGATTGGGGCTAAGGATACTGTTTTTATGAATCCTCACGGATTGCACCATCCCAAACATCAAACTACCGCCTACGACATGGCCATCTTAGCAATTGACGCTATGAAAGATCCTCTCTTTCGCCAAATCGCCAGTACAGTACATTTCACAAGACCTAAAACAAATAAACAAGAACCCACAACATTGGTGCAGGGCAACCGTTTATTAAAGAAAGGGCAATACCACTACGCGAAAGCAATCGGGATCAAAACAGGCTACACTTCAGTTGCGCAGCACAATCTCGTAGCTGCAGCTAAAGATGGGGATAGAACACTTGTGGCTGTGTTATTAAAGAATCCTGAAAAGGGGGAAATGTTCAAGGATGCTGCAAAAATGTTCGAAGCAGCGTTTAATCAACCTAAAGTCGAACGAGTCTTACTCCCATCGGGAAAACAAAAATTTGTTTTAGATATTCCTGGCGCAGATAAAAAGTTATATACAGTTCTACAGAAGGATATTTCAACCACCTACTATCCTGCTGAAGAACCAAAAATCAAAGCCTTGCTCTTCTGGGACAATTTAACTTTGCCTATAAAAAAAGATCAAAGAGTTGGCGAGATAAGAATGGTCTATGAAGATGGCTCAGTCTTGACCGCGCAGCCTATTTATGCAGCAGAGGAGGTAAATAAAGCATGGCTCGGGGGAATACTTGAAGGGGGATTGGTAAAATGGTCATGGATCCTAAAAATTGGTGCTGTTTTTGCCGTTTTTTTTCTTCTAGGTAAACTTTGGATGAGCCGAAGATAATACTCCAGCTCATCTGGAAGTTAAGACATATAATTTCTTTCTTGATGATTAGTTTGTATCGTGCTATTCCTATCGCAACGAATCATATGCTATAAATTATAGGAGGAAATTATGGCAGATCCAATAAAAATACCACCGGTATTAAGTGCAAGTAAATCAGATCCAGACATGCCCGCTCTTGAATCTGCTCCTGCTCCTCAAAAAGCTGTGAAACATGGTAGGGCTTGGACATGGGCAGGAAGCGCGACAATTGCTACAAGCGTTGTCCTTTTAGCGGCTTCAATATTGATCGTATGCACACTGACAACAAATTTAGGAAATTCATTTAGCAAAATGGGCCCAGGTGGAACCAAAATGGTCAACTTTATGGGACAACACGCTAACTCCTTTATGATTGCCGGACTTGCCGGTTCTGCAGCTTCATTAGCTTTTATTGGTATAGGTTTAGGATTCCTATATGTTGGTTGCAGAGATGCAAGAGAAGCAGACAGACTCAAAAAACTACATGACCGGTATCAAGAGCAACTAGATGAAGCAAATAGAGCGAAACCGGATGATGAAGCAGGAAAACCTGCAGCGGAAGCTGAAAGAAGTCGGTCTCCTTCTCCGCTTAGAAACGTAACTCCGCCTCCCTCAAGAGTTGATCAAGAAGCATCAAATGCTGGAGAAGTCAATAAAGAGACAGCTCCACCCCAAACTAGCGCTGCAGCAGCGGGAACGCCTGCATCAGCAGCAGAACCTGCTCGGGCACCATCCCCTCCTCCAGCACCTGCCGCAGCAGTGGTTGTTCCTTTGCCACCACCTGCAGAACAAGGAGAGCAAGGCGAGGAAAAAAAAGCTGTTTAGGTAACTACTACCGCCATGCGTTGAGTAACAAGCTTGTTACTCAACGCATGGCGGTAGCTCCGCATTCGCTCCGCTACCGCACTCCACGCCTTCGGAAACGCTCTGACTCTGCTCTTAGAAGTCCACTTCGTCCACTGTGTCCACTTCGTCCGTTCATCTAGAAAGTGTTCGAAAAAGTTCTAGAAAATTGCTAAGGCTCAGTTCCTCAGGCCGCACAAGTGGATTCAGACCCATTTTTTCCAAAGCTTTTGTTACTGCTTCCGCAGTATAAAGCTCGCGAAGCGAAGCCCTCATCATCTTACGCCTGTGCCCAAACGCTGTCCTTGTCAACTTAAAAAATCCTTCTACATCTGCTTCAGCAACCAAAGGAGGCTCCCTTAGTTCAAAAACTACCACTGCAGAATCTACGCCCGGGACGGGATAAAAGCACTTTCGACTTACCTTAAAGGCATATTTTACATTGGCATAAAATTGAGAAAATACAGACAAGGAACTATAATCATCTTCCCCAGCATCAGCAGTGATTCGTCTTCCTACCTCATCTTGGACCATCACAACGATTTTCTTAATTTTATCGCGCAATGGGACAATTTCGGTCAAAATAGGTGTCGTAATATGGTAAGGAAGATTTGCTATCACATTGACCTTTTGATCTCCAGCAATAGATGCAAGGTCAACATTCAAAATGTCATCACAGATAATCTTTAAACGTTGGTCATCTGTTTGCAGCCTTTCTAGGGCTTTTGCCATAACTGGATCTTTATCAATAGCAATGACGTTTGCCCCTGAGCCCAATAATGCCTCTGTCAAAGCTCCTGGACCAGGTCCAATTTCGACAACACAATCGCCTGGCTTGACAACAGCTTCAGCAACAATTTTTCGTAATATATTTCCGTCGATCAAAAAATTTTGGGAAAGCCCTTTTTTAGGCTCAACACCCAAAGAACGAAGAAAGTCCCGTAGAGCTCCGGGCTGATACATAGACATAGCGAAATACCACTATTTCAGCTTAAATGGCTGAAATCCATCGGGACCGTCAGTTTTGACATCTAGTTCTTCAACACTAAATTGATTTCGAAGTTTGTTCATGTAGATTTCAGTCTCTTTATCCACAGCAGCCTCAATCAAATTGTCTCTAATTTGATCCTCCACCTCTTCGAATGGGACCATACCACCTTGGTTGATCTGCTTCAGATAGAAAACTCTCCATACCTTAGTCTTATCCCTTCGGCTTTGCTGCATAATAGGTTTGGAGAATGTCCCTGGCTCCATCTTAAATAGAACATCTTTATAGATTTCAGAAACTTCAAGGTCTTTATGTTTGAATTCTTGAGAAATATTGATCGCACTTTTTTTGCCAATTCCAGTGACTTTAAATTTCTCGATAAACTGGTCTAGCGGAGTTTTGTCGACGGCTAAAATCTGATAAATCGCGTTGGCGCTTTCCTCAGCATCCTTATCCTCAGGATCTCTGATAGAGATCACATAATAGATCCATTCATGAGAGCGAATATTGTTTTTAGCATACTCTTCATATGCCTGATGGATCACCTGTGGAGTAATAGCACGAATAGCTTTTGCATTGACTTTTGCCATCAACATTCTGCGAATCGCAATATCACCTTTGACCATCTTGAAAGCTTCATCAAAGCTTAAACCTGCTTTATCAAGATTGTCGATCATATCTGGACCAAAAAGAGTTTCCATCTCTTGGCGCACATCACCATTGCTGACAGGAAGCTTTAACTCCTCAACATCAGCTAGGATTAATTCTTTTTCAAGAAGTTGCTTATAAACATCTTTCCAATGCATTGTATAAAATTGAAATCTTGCAGCGACAATTTCTGCATACTCTGGGAAAGACTTGTAGAATACCATATCCAATTTCTTCATGACATCGATGACAGAAATTCCCTTCCCGTTCACCTTCGCTAAAATTCGGTTGTTCACTTCAATATGTTCAGGCTCATTTCTTCCAAATCCCATGGGATCTGTGCCAATCGCTTCCAACCCAGAAATTGCTAATAGAAAAAAAGATAGAATTTTAAAAGCTCTTAATCTCATCGGTGACCTTAGATTTAAAATCGACTAAATCATAACCCAAGGAGGCATATATTACAATCAGAAGACAGAAGACAGAAGACAGAAGTCGGAATATTAATGGACAAAATGGACAGTATGGACACTATGGACGTTTAATAATGTCCATACTGTCCATTTTGTCCATACTGTCCATTTTGTCCATATTGTCCATTAATATTCCGACCTCTGACTTCCGGCTTCTGACTTCTGACTTCATATTTCCTCCTTCTTCCTCTTGAGGACAGCCCCATAAAAGCCATCCATGCCCCCTTTTGAAGGTAGTATTTGAAAATCCTCCCTTACTCTTTCCAACCCGTATTTTTCACAAAAGTAATCAACCTGATTTTGATTTTCATCCTTAAACAGGCTGCAGGTAGCATAAACAATTCGTCCAGTGGGCTTCATCAATTGCAAGGCTTTTTCAAATATTTCACGCTGCTGCACTACTAATCTCGACAACATCTCCGGCTCAAATTTCCACTTCATGTCAGGATTTCGTCGTAAAGTTCCAGTTCCTGTACAAGGAGCATCCACTAATACCCAGGCCATTTGCCCTTTTAATTTATTCAAATGAGGACTATCCGGTTTTACAACCTGGGCATTTTGAATTCCTGCCCTTCTTAACCGCTTCTTTGCCTCATCTAAAGCCCAGGGCCGAATGTCATGCAGAAAAATTTGACCGCGATGGTCTAGCTTCGGAGCAAATGCCAACGTTTTTCCTCCAGAACCTGCACAATAGTCCATCACCTGATCTCCAGGTTCGGCCTCCACTAAATCTGCAAGAAGTTGGCTCCCTTCATCCTGGACCTCAAAGAGTCCTTCTTTAAATTCAGGCAAAGTAAAAAATGCAATTTTTTTCTCGAAATGGATTGCAAGAGGGGAATGTTTCCCTTTCTTTACTTGGTAAACACCGGACCATTTATTGAACAAATCATCACGAGAGATTTTTAGACTATTTGTCCGAACTGTCGTAGGAGCAGGAGTATTGCTAGCTAAACACAACTCTTTTGCCTTTCCCGAACCATAATCTTTAACAATCAATTCATATAAACTTTTTGGAAAACTTACCTGAATATGTTCAGAAAAAGAAGGGTTTTGAAAAAAATCCTGAGATTCCATTTCCGAAAATTTACGATACCGTTTTTCCCAAGTTGGAGTTCCCTCAATCTTTTGATCTATTAAACCTTTCCAACGGACCATTCCATAAATGGTCTCAGTGATCATCCCACGATCTTTTGAACCCAATGACTTATTTAACTTAAAATATTGGCTGATCCAATAATCTAATGGCAGGGATTGCTTGTCATAACCCTCAAGCAAATTCAATAAATGATGTTCTCTAAAGGGGCGGACCATAAATAAATTCCTGCATTAGGTTGGAAGGCAGAAGACAGAATTCAGAAGTCAGAATACAGCTTCGCATTTAACTCAAGAACCTTTTAGCCACTTCCGACCTTTAGCTCCGGCTTCTGTCTTCTGAATTCTGACTTCCTTCTTCTGACTTCTTAATCCCAAACATTATATAGGAATAGATCAAGTTATTGAATAAAAAAAAATATTAGGTTAAATGTTTTGGTAAACAATTTATTGAGGAACTCATATGAATTTTTTCTCTTCCCTAGGACTTCTTCTTTCTCGAATTTGCCTCAGTGCAGTTTTCATTGCCTCAGGTATCAATAAGATTTTTAATTATGATGAAACAATCCAATATATGGCCTCAAAAGGACTGACCTATCTTCCTTTCATGTACACAGGAGCAGTTATTGTAGAATTAATTGCAGGACTCTGCCTTCTAGCAGGCATCAAAACTAGACTATCGGCGCTAATTCTTTTGCTTTTTCTCATCCCGACAACTTACCTATTCCATGATTTTTGGAATGTTTCTCCTGAAGCTTACCGATTACAGCTCATTATGTTTATGAAAAACTTGGCAATTGCCGGCGGCTTGCTAGCCTTAATGTCCACAGGCGGCGGTAGATTGGCCCTGGATTCCCCTTGCTGCAAAAAGAAAGAGCCAGAACAAACTCCACCTGTAAAATAATTCTTGCCGTTGCATCCTTGCAACGGCTTTATTTAACATTATTTAGCTATTGCTCCAATCCTTCATTGATGCTATACTCCATTCTTAAAAATTAGCTAAATCGTTCTATTAGGGGGATTTTATGGCATTACCATTAGCATCAGCTTCACCGGCAGGAGAAGCAAAAGAACTTATAGTTGTGAATAATGAAAGCGCAAGAGCGCCTCTTCGCTTTGATCTTGAAACTGAAACAGATAAAATTGCAAAGCTTTTAGATCGTGCTAAACATATATTGACTCATGGTATACCTGCTAGGCAGCAAAATGTGGATGCTTCAAATAACAATCCTCCTCCAGCAGTTGTCAATCAAGGTAGGGCTTGGAGGAATGTAGGGATCGCGGGTCTTGTTATCGGGTCAACTGTGACCGCCCTTTTCTTAGTAACTATTCTTGCAGCGACTGTTCCAAGTTTTAGCAATGCCATAGCAAAATCGAGCTCAACAGGTTTAAAAATCACAGAGTTGTTATCCAAACATAACGCTTTAGGCGTCGCCGTTGGTGGCTTAGCAGTTGGGGCTCTCATCACATCTGGGGGAACAGTTTCAATGATCTGGTACCGCAAAGGCATAGCTAAAATCAATCAAGAAAAAGAAGCTATTGCTAGACAGCTAGAAGAAGCTGAAAAAGGTCTAAAGAAAGCACTTCATGACGGAGAAATTGCAGAGTCTGCAAAAATAACTACCGAAATCCAAAAAATATCAGAGATTATAAAAGGTCAACTCGATGGTTTAAGAGCCATTAAGCAGAAAATTTATGCAAGGCTAGAACAGATTTGCAATGAAATTGGTACAATGGATGCTTCTGTCACTGACAGTATGAAGGAAGCTGATTTATTACAAATTCAACGTTTATTCGATAATCTTGATAAGTGTGAAAGATTGGCAACCGAATACAAATTAGCTCCAGAGACAGATGTAAGATTGCCAGAGACTACAGCAAGAGCTTTTATAGAAAATGAATCATTTAGAACGCAGATTAGAGATTTAGAAGCAACAACAAAAGCTTTGAATAAACGAGCAAGTGAATTGGAAGGGCGAGTGCAAGAAGACGAAGCGGAAATAAACGAGTTAACATTAAGTAACCAGGCTCAGGGTAAAGTAACGCAAGAGTATTTACATGCTAAAGCCAACAAGAACACTTTGAAAAAAGAATTTGCTGATAAAGATGCAGAAGTCAGACGATTAGAAGCTGCATGTAAAGAGGCTTTAGCTGCATTGCCAGAAGGTCAAACTTTTGACAATCTTCCACCTGAACATCAACTCAAAAAAGATAAAGTCGCTTTGGAGGAATCTGAAGCTGCTCTCGGTGAGCTCAATCGAAGATTGGATGAAGCAACACAAAAAGTAGTACAAACTTTTAAAGCTTTAGAAGCTGCAAATAAGCCTAGTGCTGCTTAGTGTTCAAAGAGAATCCTCAGGTTTTCATAGTTAAAAAGTGCGGTCACACCGCACTTTTTCTGTTTCTTGGGAATTAATAATAAATTTGTTATGATACCTAAGAAAGAAACAAAATAGTCAAAATCATGTCCTTTCTGAAGTCTGAAAGTTATCTTGGGCCCACACTCTTTCCCATACAGTCTTGGAAACATTTAGTTTTTATTCCATTCTCATTTCTTTTAGTTGCACTCGGGCAACCTGCATGGTGCAGTGTTTGTGGACTTATAGCCTCTGTCATTGGCTTTGCTCTATTCTGGAGGTCCATGTGGGGTTTTCCCTCGATTAAACATCAGTTTTGGTTAGCAACCGCATGGTTCACCGGTATCCAACTTTTTCAACTCTCCTGGATGCTCACCCATCCCTACTATTACATTTTCGGAGTCTGGATATTCTTCTCCTTCTTTTTAGGACTCCAATTCGGAATACTCAGCTACTTTGTGCGTCCAAACTATGTCTTCTCCCTATGGAAATGTGCCGCTTTGGCAGGGATATGGGCTATTTTAGAATGGAGCCGACTTTTCTTTATGTCTGGCTTCACATGGAATCCCGTCGGCTTAGCACTCAGTGGAAATCTTTTTTCCATCCAAAGTGTTGCTATAGCTGGTGTATACGGCATGTCATTCTGGGCCATTTTTACAAACCTATTAGTCCTGCGATTCTGGCTGTTAAAAAAGAAATTAGGAGCCTTTTTAGCTGCTCTAGTCGCAGCAATTGCCCCCTATATTTATGGCTACGGACATTTTATTTACAATTCACAAACCCTTAGCGGTGCAACCTCAGCAGATCATAATCTCACGGCCATACTCGTTCAGCCAGCTTTTCCCATAGAAGAAAACCTACCCTTCAAAACAACAAGAGATGCTTTGAGCTACGTCCACGGCGAATGGAAACAAATTCTACAAATTTTGAAGAAACATTTAGGAAAAAAAATAGACCTGATCGTATTTCCAGAATGCACGGTTCCTTATGGAACATACAGCCCCATTTTTACCCATAAATCCGTTACTCATGATATTCAACAAATTCTAGGTCATGATGCCGTTTTAAAGCTCCCCGACCCGCAAGAGCCTTTTGCTGAAGATATCGCTATGGTCACAACAGACCCAATTAAAATGGTAAGCAACGCTTATTGGGCACAATCTATTTCCAATATTTTCGATGCTTCAGTCCTCATTGGTTTGGAAGACCATCAATACAATGAAGATGACTCCAGGCAAAGCTTTATCTCTGCACAATATTTTGTCCCACGTGGATATGAATCGCAAAGATATGACAAAAGGGTTCTTCTTCCAATGGGAGAATACATCCCATCCGAATGGCTGAAAAATTTAGCCTCTAGCTATGGAGTGGTGGGATCCTACTCTCCTGGAGATAAAGCAAAAGTTTTTCAGTGCCGCAAGATTCCTGTAGGAGTTTCTATCTGTTACGAAGAAACTTTTGGGGATCTTATGCGAGGAAACAAACATGAAGGAGCCCAAGTATTAGCAAATCTGACAAGCGATATCTGGTATCCCCACTCAGCATTGCCACAACAACATTTTGACCATGCTAGGTTAAGGGCGATTGAACTAGGTATGCCGCTCATCCGTTCCTGCAACACCGGAATCACCGGAGCAGTCGACAGCTTTGGACGCACCATAGCCGTCTTAGGCACAACCCCCGAAGAACAACACGATTTATCCGACGCGCTCTATATCGATGTTCCAATTCACCATTATCCCACACTCTATTCCCACTTTGGCGATAAGTTAATCATAACGTTATCCACCCTTCTTGCACTCTGCTTCTTCCTCAAAAAAGATGACTAAATCATTAGGAAATGGACCAAATGGACACAGTGGACGAAGTGGACATAGTGGACTGCTGAAAAAGTTTTATATTACCCGTCCACTAAGTCCACTTCGTCCACTTTGTCCACTTTGTCCACTGTGTCCAATCATCTGGGCCTAATTAGCTTTGCGTTTTATTTCGTAATTCGGTTATCATCAGCCTTTTATAATTCATGCGTTGATTAAAGAAAATGTTTGAAAGTCAATCATTTGCGATTCCACTTGCCGCAGCGAAATATCGAAGGCAAACAACACTTAAAAAACCTGTAGAATTTGCAGGGATTGGAATCCACTCCGGAAAAAATGTCACCATGCGATTTGTTCCTGCTAAAGAGGGGACTGGCATACTTTTTAAAAGGGTTGACTTGCCTGGACAACCTGTAATTCCTGCGACTGTAGAATACGTCACTGACATCTCAAGAAGTACTAACCTTGGCTTAGGCGATGTACGTATTATCACTGCAGAGCATGTCTTGGCAGCGTTAAGGGCTTATGAGATCGACAACTTGATTGTTGAATTGTCCGCTGTAGAACCCCCTGTAGGCAATGGAAGCTCCGATGTTTTTGTTGAAATGATTGAAAATTCTGGAATCCAATATTTCAATGAACAAATTCCAGTGCTACGGCTCCAAGAACCCATTTATCACAGTTTAGGGGATATCCACCTTATCGCTCTCCCAAGTGACGAATACCGAATTAGTTACACACTTGACTACCCTAATGCTCCTGCACTTAAATCGCAATATTTCACGGTCGAAGTCACCCCACAAAATTTTAAAACTGAAATTTCACCCTGCAGAACATTTTGTCTCTATCATGAACTCTCCTATCTCATGGACAAAGGATTAATAAAAGGGGGAAGTCTTGACAATGCCGTCGTCATTAAAGAGGATGCAATATTAAGTAAAAACGGACTCTTCTTCCCTAACGAAATGGCAAGACACAAAATTCTTGATATTATTGGTGACCTTTCGCTAGTTGGCTTTAATTTCCTAGCCCACATCATCGCAATAAAATCAGGGCATGCTACAAATGTAGCTTTAGCACAAAAATTATATCAATCCCTTACGATGGAGCGCGTCTAATGGCCGCAAATGCTTCAAGTGCAAAACCAAAAACTTTTGATTTAAAAGAAATCATTAAAATCCTTCCGCATCGATACCCATTTTTACTTGTGGATAAAATCCTTGCTGTCGATGTAGATGCCGGCTCAATCACCGGACAAAAAAACGTTACAATTAACGAAGCCTTCTTTCAAGGACACTTTCCAGATGCACCTATTATGCCTGGAGTCCTTATCCTGGAAGCCTTGGCTCAAGTAGGTGGAGTCCTCGTACACCTTAAAGGCAATAACAATAAGATCGCAGTTTTGTTAAATGTCAATAATGCCAAATTCAGAAACCCTGTTCGTCCTGGAGATGTTCTACAACTCCATGGAGAAGGACTTCACATAGGCAGCAGAGGGGGGAAAATCAAAGCCACCGCTACTGTGGATGGAAAACTTGCTGCCGAAGCAGAAATCGGCTTTGCGCTCATTGACATTAACCAGATCTAGCAACAAATACCTAGGCAATTGGAATTAGAATATGACAGATAAACAAATCCATCCTTCAGCGATTATCGAAAAAGGAGCGCAAATCGGCAAAAACGTCACAATCGAGCCCTATGCGATCATCAAAGAAAATGTAATCCTAGAAGATAACGTAACAATTAAATCACATGCCTACATTGATGGACACACCACCATCGGCTCCGGGACTACAATCTACCCAGGAGCAAGTATTGGCACAAAAACACAAGACCTCAAATTCCGCGGAGAAAAAACATTCGTAAAAATTGGTAAAAATTGCCAAATCCGTGAATTTGTAACGATTAATTCCTCTTGTATGGAAAATACAGTTGTAAGCGTCGGTGATGACTGCCTCATTATGGCTTACTGTCACGTGGCCCACAACTGCGAAGTTGGCAACCGTGTCATCATGAGCAACAATGCAACACTCGCTGGACACGTCATTGTCGAAGACAATGCAATCATTGGAGGAATGACACCCATCCACCAATTCACACGTATCGGCACCTACAGTTTCGTTGGGGGAATGAGTCGTGTCACCCATGATATTCCTCCTTATACATTAGGTGGAGGCATACCTTACAAATTTGGAGGACTTAACCTCGTTGGCCTCAAACGGAATGGATTCCCACTTGCAACGCGACAAGCTCTAAGTCAAGCCTTTAAATTCCTTTACCGTTCAAATCTTAATTTGGAAGAGGCTCTTGAAAAGATCGAAAAAGAAGTTCCCCTCATTCCAGAAGTGCTCCATATGGTAAAATTCTGCCGCACCTCTAAAAGAGGACTACTCGGACTTCAAGGGATCACGGGCAATCAAGAACCCGACTCTTTAGAAGAAACCAAAGAAAACGAACTTACTACCTGTAATCCACGCGCATGAAAATTGTTTTCTTCGGCACTCCACGCATCGCTGCAGAAGTGCTTAATTACCTGCTAAAAAATAATGTTAACATTGTCGGAGTCATTTCAAAACCCGATAAGCCCCAAGGACGGTCAGGAACCCCTGTTCCAGTTCCTGTGAAAATCGTTGCGAAAAGCCACAATCCCTCTCTGCCTGTCTATCAACCCGAAAAAGTCTCATCTCCAGATTTTGCACCCACCCTTCAAGCCTTCAATGCTGACCTTTTTGTCGTCGTCGCCTATGGGGAAATCCTAAAACAACACGTATTGGACATGCCAAAACTCGCCTGCATAAATATGCATGCCAGCATCCTTCCCAAATATAGAGGCGCTGCGCCCATCCAAAGAGCAATTATCAATGGAGAGACCGAATCAGGAGTCACCATCATGCACATGGTCAAGCAGATGGATGCAGGAGACATGATTAAAATTGTAAAAATTCCTATTACATCAGAAATGACCGCTGGAGAACTAGAAAGCGAAATTGCAATAAAAGGTTCTAAAGCCTTACTAGAAGTGATTCAAGCCTATCAAACAACAACCCCTCCAGCTACCCCACAAGATCACTCCCAAATGACTTTGGCTCCAAAAATAGAACTTGTCGATTGCGAAATTAAATGGGACCAACCCGCTGAAAAAATTCATAACCTGATCCGCGGTGTCAACCCAGAACCCGGCGCCTGGTGCCAAGTCCAACTCAATCATCAGCCCAAAAGACTTCGATTTTTCAAGTCGCGAGTTGTTCCAAACTTGTCTGGCACTCCAGGCCAAATTCTCCAATATGGCAAAAATTCCTTTACAATTGGCTGCGGAATAGGCGCCCTCGAGTTGATTGAAGTCCAGCTCGAAGGCAAAAAGCGTATGCCCGCTGCCGACCTCATGCGCGGCTATAAACAAGAGGCTTGGCAGTTCTAGCGAAATGGACGCCGATGGACATGGACAAAGTGGACTCAGTGGACAAAGTGGACGAAGTGGACAGGCAAAAAGGTCATAATTTTTGTAAAAGAAATTTGTAAAAAATCACAAAACATTGTAAATCCTAAATAAAATTTAACACTTGTTTGTTATTTCCACTATTCCAGCTGTGTTTGCTACAGTTACGCATATTTGTCCAATGGCCGTCCACTAAGTCCACTAAGTCCACTTCGTCCACCTCGTCCATGTTCATTGGCCGCTCTGCCCCCCATCTTTATTTGTTCTTTACTTTAGTCTTCCTTTGTATTATGCTTTTAATCTCCAATTAAGGAGCGGAAGATTTATTACCAATAGGTTAAAAAATGGCGAGTATCGCCGCGACGACAGGCATATGGGCCCCAATAGCAAGTGTCACCGACTTCCTGCCTAACTTGCCAAGCCCACCGGTCAACTTTGGAAATACAATATCTAACTTTTGGGAATTCATTGGATCGCATATCAATATTATTCGCGATATCACCGGATGCACACGCATCATCGTTGATATCAAATATATTGTTTGCCTTGAGTTCCTTGATGAAGAAACTCCTTTTGGATTGATCGGCGGTCTGCTATCATGTATCAGTGACTTCGGAAGTATTTTGCCGCTTCTTCATTATTGGAAAGTGATAGACCTCGACAAGATAGCCTCAACAATTGGCCAAAAAGTGAGGTTCCTAGCACCACTAATGAAAATACCCATAGAGAATGTGCTGGGAGTCATCACTAGCCTAGGCTACTTTTTTTTTGGAGTTGATGCAGTTTATAGGCTGTTCCAACCCCATACCAAAGGTGCTTATAAGAGGCAGGCTTGGCTAGACGTCGCAAACTCTGTCGTTCAAATTGCTCTCTCAAGCATATTGATTGCCGGAGTTAAAAGATTGCCTGTATTATTGCCCATGGGCGCATTTTGCATGGTCGTTGGGTCCGCATGCTTCTTGCATAGATGCACGTTGCCCCCAAAACCAGTTACAGGAAAGAGACATAATAGAAATCTTTCGGATAGGCCCTCTATAAGGCCAGTATCCGAAAAAGAATTAAGAAATCATCGAAAATTGAGTTTAGATAGAGCATCGCAAGCTAGATTGGAGGAGGTTAGAACATGAGTTCAGCAGCATCAGGTGTAAGAGAACAAACACCTTTTAAATTTGAGCCTATTAAAATTGAGGATGATTCTGCCGCTTCAAAAAAGGAAAAGCCTAAAGAGTCCCCAGCTAAGGCTGTTGCGTTTGGAGTCGTAGGCACAATACACAAAATTGCCGACCAGATCAAAGGGTTGCAAGCTGCCGCAAAACTAGCACGTAGTGTGGAGACTGTTATGAAAAATGTGCAAACTATTAATGGAGGGCCTACTGGTGCTGCAGCTGGCTTCACGAACCTTCTAAAGGGTTTTAGTGCTGCGAGCGTATTGCTGTCAGCGTTAAACGCCCTTGTAACACTTCCAGAACAGATTTCTAAAGCTAAAGAGATTTACAATATTTTCAAAAAAGCACTCAGTGGAAATACCGAAGGGCTCACACTAAAGAACTTACTTGCTCAAACAGGATTCTGGCTGAAAAAACTGGCTGAATATATCGAGTGCGCAACATTTCTCGGCAACAACCTCTCTTTCTACCAAATGGGCGCAGCTGGACAAAAACTTCCGGTTGTAAAGTCCTTTGCAGACGGTATCAGCAGTATCATCACCATTGTACAAAAGACATGGGATATTTCTGACGCCAGCGCAGCTGAGAAAAAAGCTAAAGCCAACATTGACAAATGGAAAGGAAGACTAAGTTGGGTGCAAGGAGAAACAGGCCGTACAGATGGTTTTGGATGGAGCTACGAGAGAGTAAGCCATGCAGCTAGAAAAGAATGCTTAAAAGCACACCTTCACTTTTTGACAGAAGCTATAAACCTCGGAGTTGAATGCAAAGTTCCTCAAAACCTTCTCAACCCGCTGGAAAGAGACAAAGAAAACGTTAAGACTACTCTCTTTAGAAAAAAGATCACAAAGCTCATTAAAGAGAAAAATCTTCCAAAAGAGGGACAAGGAAGAATTGAGTACATTAAAAATGCTCTCAAGAAAATTGAGGGTAAACTTTGGGTTTCTGGATTATCTCCTGAATGCCGCCAAGTCATTTTGAATGTTCTACATAATAAAGCATTAACTCCAGAACAGAAAGTGCATGAGTTGCAAAATATGCATAAGCTGCTCTGCACACTTAAAAATCTGAATGTTGAAGCGTTTGGATTCGGAACCTATTCAATTAAGAATAGACATGCCGACGATATTGCAAGAGATATCTTTGGATACGATCTTTATCGCCAACTCGAGCAGTCTGACAAAAAAGACTACGAATCGCTTGTGACCGATTGTATCAATCACAACGACACCTGGGGCGCATTTAAGAATAATGATTGGACTAAGTTTAGAAGCACTCAAACTGATCCTAGGTTTAAAGATACGGATGCATTTGATGACCCAGATTCGTTAAATAAAATGAAAAACTTCTGCTCCGCTAAAGTAACGCAGTGGGAGAACATGCAGACAAAGCAACGAAATATTATCGCCCGCTCTTCGATGTCTATTGCCTTCTCTATTGGGATTATTGCTCTAGTTGCATTAGGGTTAACACTATCCCTAGCAAAAACTGGAACATTGCCGCCCATGATCGTGAAAAACATCCCATATGCCCTCGCTGGTATTGGAGTCTGCGTCAGCCTTATTGGTTTAGCAAGATTTGTTGTAGATGAGGTCAAAAAAGACCGACCATTTAGTAAAGCAAAAGTCGAGCACTTCGAACCGATCAGAAGAGTGAATTTCAATACTGATGGAGACACCACTGAAAAAGGTGATAAGATCAAACGTAGATTAGATAAGATGGCTGAGATTAAAGAGAAACGGTTGCTAAGACGTAAAGAATTTGATGCAGCGCTTGCTAAAGGAGAAGTGAAAGACTTCCCACCAGGCGTAATGCCAAAAATTCTTCCTTCTTTGACATAAGCAGCTGCTAGTGCATAATCAAAATAACCCCTTTAGATTAATCTAAAGGGGTTTCAATATGACTGAAGATAATCTCTCACCCCCAGAATGGCTCGGAGTCATTGTATTTCTTACAATAACACTCGCCTTGTCAATCACCGCCTACGTGCGAAGAACACCCGAGCTTCCCATTACATCCCCGGATGTCGTTTATATATCATCTCCTGACATCTACGTGTCGGTGAATGGCGCCGTAGAATATCCACAAAGCGTAATCATCCCCAAAGGCTCTACAATACGAGAATTGTTAGATATATTACCGCTTACTGAAGAAGCCGACATTTCAAAGCTAAATCCAAACAAAGTCCTCCGCAAAGGCCAACGCCTAAAAATCCCCTCCAAAAAGAAGGGCAGAGCTAAAAAAGAAAACAGTCAAGATAAACAGCGGACAAAGCGGACGAAGCGGACAAAGCGGACATAGCGGACATTAACAGCAAAATGGACGCCCATGGACATGGACAAAGTGGACATAGTGGACAAAGTGGACACAGTGGACGGGCAAAAGGCATGGTTTGTAAATTCAAACTTGTGTAAAAAAGTTTTTATAAATTCTAAACAAACCTTTACAAATGTCCGCTATGTCCGCTTCGTCCACTGTGTCCACTTTGTCCACTATGTCCACTTTGTCCATGTCCATGGGCGTCCATTTTACTGTTAATGTCCGCTATGTCCGCTATGTCTGCTGCAGCTTCGCAACTTGTCCACTGGCCGTCCACTATGTCCACTATGTCCACTATGTCCACTAAGTCCACTTTGTCCATGTCCATTGGCCGTCCACTTTGTCCATTGCCGTCCATTTTGCTTGTCCATCTCTTTTTTCTCTCTTTCTCTTGTGTTAAATGCCGCTCAATGGTAATCTGTGTGATCAGTTAGAGCTTTTCCCTCTGCTAACCTGTTTGGAACGCACTTCGTGCGCAGCCAAACACCGATGCCGAGGATAATTTCTCAGATTGTGTTTTGTAAAAATTATAGATGTTTGATAGGATCTAGCGATCTAGAAAACAGATTTTAAGGATAAAGCATATGACGCTCAGATTTATGGGTAAAAAGAGGGGAATGACCCAACTTTTTGACGAAAAAGGGAACATTGTAGCGTGCACTGTGATCGAAGCAGAGCCAAATATCGTGACCCAAGTCAAAACTAAAGCCACCGATGGCTATGATGCTATTCAACTCGGTTTCGACGTTGTTAAAACTAACGATCCGCGCACTGTAGAAAAAAGGGTTTCAAAACCTCTCACCGGACATTTCAAAAAAGCAGGTGTCGAACCACGCCGCTTCCTGACTGAATCACGCTTCGACAATGTTGAGCAATACTCCGTCGGACAAGAGATCGGTGTAGATGCATTTGCTGAAGTCCAATACGTTGACGCAACTGCAATGTCCAAAGGTAAAGGTTACCAAGGGGTTATCAAAAGACACCACTTCGCTGGAGGTCCTGCCTCTCACGGTTCCGGTTTCCATCGCCATGCAGGTTCTACCGGTATGCGCTCCTCACCAGGTCGCGGACTCCCAGGTGGAAAAAAGGCAGGCCATATGGGCTATGAAAAAGTTACCGTCCAAAATTTGAAAGTCGTGATGATCGATCCCGAAGCTAAAGTGATCGTGGTCGAAGGTCAAGTTCCGGGTCCTCGTAATGGACTCGTTTTTCTTTCTGCTGCAAAGAAGAGAAAAGCAGCCGCAAAGAAAAAGTAAGATAGCAACTAGTGGAGAAAACTGTGTCTACATTGAAAAAGTACAATCTCGAAGGCAAGCAAGTCGGACAAGTTAAAGTTGACGATGCCTTGCTAAATGCTGAAGCCAACGGTCAGATGATTAAAGACTACATCGTGGCTTTGAGAGCTAACGCCCGTCAATGGTCTGCGAATACAAAAACACGCAGTGAAGTTAACCATACAACGAAAAAACCTCACCC
This sequence comes from Parachlamydiaceae bacterium, assembly GCA_039806825.1. Lineage (GTDB taxonomy): Bacteria > Chlamydiota > Chlamydiia > Chlamydiales > Parachlamydiaceae > JBDHQB01. The sequence continues at coordinate 164,073 of JBDHQB010000003.1, forward strand.
TCAAAAAGGTGGTGGTAGAGCTCGTCAAGGATCGCTCGCAGCCCCCCAATATAAAGGTGGCGGACGCGTATTCGGCCCACGCCCAAAATTTGATCAGCACGTTCGTATTAATAAGAAACAACGCCAAGCCGTTATCAGATTCCTCATCTCAGAGAAAATCCGTGATAACAAGCTCCATATCATCGAAAACACAGATATGGAAACACCAAAGACAAAATCGATCATCAGCTTACTAGATGCCATGAACGCACAAGGAAGAGTCCTTTTCCTCGGCGAAGGCAGCCACGCTGTCATCGAACTCGGCGATGTACAACACAAGATCGCTATTCCTGCCCTCCAACACGAAATGTTCGTCAGAAGCTTGCGCAACATCCCAACCGTCGGCTTTGCCCTCGCAAAATCGATCAACGGCTACGATGTCACCCTCGCTCATGAAATTGTCGTGACCGAGGCCGCATTTAACGAAATTCAGGAATGGCTTTGCTAAAAGATAAGGAATATTTCATGGCACACAAAAGTCCATACGAAGTTATAAAAAACCTGAGGGTCACTGAAAAAACAACCGTTCTTCAGAACCTGAAAACAGCTGAAAGCAATCCAAGCCTCAAGCGCTGCACCTCGCCTAAATACGTTTTTGTCGTAGATCCAGCTGCTAATAAAAGAGAGATCGCTCAAGCCGTTGAAGAGATCTATAGCGACCGCAACGTAAAAGTTGTCGCAGTAAATACCATCAACGTTAAAGCCAAAGCACGCCGAGTCCGTGGACGGATGGGGATGAAAGCAGGATTTAAAAAAGCGATCGTCACATTGCAAGAAGGCGATTCTCTGGATAACACCTAAGAGATAAAGGGATTTTGAAATGTTAAAAAAATACCGACCAATTACACCAGGGACAAGGCAGCTAATCCTGCCCGTCAACGAGCTCCTTACACGTGCTCGTAAAGATTCACGCGCTACTGTGAAGCCGACTAAGTCCCTCATGCTTCCAAAAACACGGACAAATGGACGCGACGGATACGGCCACATTACCTGCCGTCATAAAGGCGGAGGCCACAAACGCCACTACCGTATCATCGATAGCAAACGGGACAAAGATAATATCCCAGCAAAAGTTGCTTCGATCGAATACGATCCAAACCGTTCCGCTTATATCGCCCTCTTGAACTACGCTGACGGCGAAAAACGCTACATCCTCGCGCCACAAGGGCTCAAGAAAGGAGACAAAGTCTCTTCCGGAGAAAACGCAGCTTACCAAGTAGGATGCTGCCAACAGCTTAAACATATGCCTATCGGCGCTGCCATCTATAATATTGAGATCCAACCTGGCAAAGGGGGCAAACTGGTACGCTCCGCTGGTCTCTCAGCACAGTTGATGGCCCGTAGCGGTGGATATGCTACCCTTAGAATGCCTTCCGGTGAAATGCGCTTGATCAATGAAGATTGCAAAGCCACCTTCGGCTCAGTCTCCAATCCAGAGCATAACCTACGCGTTGAAGGTAAAGCTGGTCGTATGCGCTGGAAAGGCGTTAGACCAACTGTCCGCGGTACCGCTATGAACCCAGTCGACCACCCACACGGGGGCGGTGAAGGTAAACACAAAGGTAATATTCCGCAAACTCCTTGGGCGCTTTATACACGCGGCTTGCGTACACGCTCCTTGAAGAAATCTAATAAGTTCATTGTTAAAGATAGAAGGAAGAAGTAACCATGAGCCGTTCACTTAAAAAAGGGCCATTTGTTGATCACCACCTTCTCAGCAAGGTTTTTGGACAGAATAACGCCGGCACTAAAAAAGTAATTAAAACCTGGTCACGCCGCTCGATGATCATTCCTGAATTCATCGGACACACGTTCGACGTGCATAACGGACGTAAATTCGTTTCCGTTTTCGTGACTGAAAATATGGTCGGCCACCGACTTGGGGAGTTTGCTCCTACAAGAACGTTTAAAGGCCACCCCGTTAAGAAATAAGGATTAGCGTAATGAACCAAGCATATGCCATTACACGTTATGTAAGGATTAGCCCAAGAAAAGCCCGCCTCGCAGCTGGCTTAATCCGCGGCCTCCCAGTGACGCAAGCAGCCAATCAACTGATTTTCTGTAATTTGAAAGCAGGCAGGCTCTTGAAGAAAACCCTCGATAGCGCAGTCGCAAACGCTGAATCCCAACAGGATATGCGCCGCGAAAACCTCAAAGTCGCAGAAGTGCGTATCGATGAAGGACCACGGATGAAAAGAGCAAAGCCTAAAAATAAAGGCGGACGCCATCCGATTATTAAACGCACCAGTCACTTTACAGTCGTCGTTAGTGCAGAATAAGGAGTCATAGAATGGGACAAAAAGTTAATCCGACCAGCTTCCGCCTCGTTGTCAACCGTAAGTGGAAGTCAACTTGGTACGCGAATAAAAACGAATTCGGAAAACACCTGGTCGAAGATCAAATGCTAAGATCCTACCTCCTAAAAAAATTATCAGGAGCAGGTATCTCGCAAATTAAGATCCGACGCATGAGCGACAAAATTGAAGTTGTCATTGCTACCGCTCGCCCAGGCCTCGTTATCGGAAAAAAAGGCGCGGAAATCGACACCCTTAAAGGTGAACTTTCCAAACTTACCGGTAAAGAAGTATGGGTAGAAGTTGAAGAAATCAAACGCCCTGACCTCGATGCTAAAATTGTCGCTGACAGCATTGCGAAACAGCTCGAAAGACGTATTCCGTTCCGCCGTGCAATGAAAAAAGCGATGCAAACCTCACTGGATGCCGGCGCTCTTGGAATTAAAGTCCAAGTTTCCGGACGTCTTGGCGGTGCTGAAATCGCACGTACAGAATGGTACAAAGAGGGAAGCACACCGCTTCATACACTCCGCGCCGACATCGATTACGCGACTGGACGCGGCGAAACAACTTACGGAAGTATCGGCGTAAAAGTCTGGATTTACCGTGGTGAAGAAATTCAAGCGAAAAGAGAGGGAGCTTAAACCATGGCACTCATGCCCAAAAAGACAAAACATCGCAAAATGCAAAAAGGGCACTACGCCGGCATTAGCAAAGCGGGCAATTTTGTCCACTTCGGTGAGTATGGTATCCAAGTCCTTGAAAGAGGTTGGGTCACTGGCCAACAAATCGAAGCATGCCGCGTCGCCATTAACCGCTTCTTCCAACGCCGCGGTAAAGTTTGGATTAGAATATTCCCCGACAAGCCCATCACAAAAAAACCTGCAGAGGTTCGTATGGGTAAAGGTAAAGGCGCTGTAGATCATTGGGTCGCAGTTGTCCGCCCAGGAAAAATCCTCTTTGAAGTAGGCAACGTTCCTCGCGAAATGGCACAAAGCGCTATGCGCCGAGCCGCAGCGAAGCTCGGATTAAAAACACGCTTCGTAGAACGGGTTGAACAGGTTTAAGGAGATATATGAAAGCTAAAGAATTAGAAGTACAATCCGTTGTTGAGCTGAAAGAGCTCCTAAAGGACAACCGTAGAAAGCTTTTTGAAACAGTCAATAAGCTCCATATGGAAAAAAAGACCGATAAACCCCACCTTGCACGCGCCATCCGCAAAGATATCGCACGCATTCTAACGGTTTTAAGGCAGAAAGAACTCGAATCAACAATGGCAGTGTGAGGATAACATGACAGAAATTGCTAGAAACACACGCAAAATTAAAATTGGCAGAGTAGTCTCCAATAAAATGCAAAAAACTGTGGTGGTCGAAGTCGAACGTACTTTCCGCCATCCGCAATACGGCAAAGTCATTACCCGTGGTAAAAAATACTATGCCCACAATGAGCAGCCGAATGTAAAAATCGGCGACCAAGTGAAAATAGTTGAGACCAGACCATTATCAAAACTCAAAAGATGGCGTGTAGTGGCGTAACTGCCAAAAGCGTGGAGCGAATAATTTTATGATACAACAAGAATCACAATTAAAAGTTGCCGATAACTCCGGTGCTAAAAGGGTAAAGTGCATAAAGGTTCTAAGAGGAACTAGACGCCGTTATGCTTACGTCGGCGATATTATCGTCTGCTCCGTTCAAGAAGCGGAACCAGATGGCGGCGTAAAGAAAGGGGACGTTGTTAAAGCGGTTATCGTGCGTACAACACACCCAATTAGCCGAAAAGATGGCACTAAGCTAAAATTCGATTCCAACAGTTGCGTGTTGATCGATGACAAGAACAACCCCCGCGGAACACGTATTTTTGGCCCCATAGCACGGGAAGTCAGAGATAATGATTTTCTTAAGATCGCATCTTTGGCGGAAGAAGTTATATAATATAGAGGCAAAAACCCATGAAAGATGAAAAAGCAAACAAAAGAATCCGCAAAGACGATACAGTGTTCGTCCACTCCGGCGCCAATAAAGGGCAATCCGGCAAAGTATTTCGTCGTACCGGTGACAAAGTGTTTGTACAAGGGCTTAATAAAGTTAAAAAACACGTTAAAAAGTCGCAGGAAAATAAAGCCGGCGGTGTGATTGAAATCGAACGCCCAATCCATGTCTCTAAAGTTAGCATCGTTGTTAAAGATGACGAAAGCGTAAAACTAAGAGCTAGGACAACACCAAAAGGTGTGAAAGAGCTTTACTACAAGCAAGGCGGAAAAGATGTTGAATACCGTAAGCTTAGAACTAAAAATCGTACCTCAGCTTAAGAAGGATTGAAGACAAATGTCTAGATTAAAGCAAAGATACCAAAAAGAAGTTCGCGGACAGCTTCAAGATAAATTCGGATTTCCAAATTCGATGAAGATCCCAAAGCTGAAAAAAATCGTGATCAATATGGGAATCGCTGAGGCTTCTAAGGATAAAAATACGATCCAAGACTGCGTCAACGAAATGACCCTAATCTCCGGACAAAAACCGGTGATTACAAGAGCTAAAAAGGCGATTTCAAATTTTAAACTACGCGAAGGGCAACCTATCGGTGTCAAAGTGACACTCCGCGGAGATCGTATGTTCGAATTCGCTGACCGTTTTATCAATATCGTTTGCCCACGCATCCGCGACTTTCGCGGTTTCCCAATAAAATGCGACGGACGCGGTAACTATACATTAGGATTGAGCGACCAACAAGTGTTCCCAGAGCTCAACCTGGATGATGTCAAGCGCACACAAGGGATGCATATCACTTTCGTCACATCTGCAGAGACAGACGAAGAGTGCATCGAATTGCTAAGGCTGCTTGGAGTACCATTTAAAAACTTGCCGATCGTGGTAGCAGCTTAAATAGGAGAAGGAATATGGCAATGTGTGATCCAATCGCCGATTTCCTAACACGCATACGCAATGGAAGTCGTGCCCTACATCGTTATGTCGATGTGAGTTGGAGCAAATTTAATCAGAACATCGCTGAAATCCTAAAAAGCCAGGGTTTCATCGAAAGCTACCTCGTTAAAATGGATAACTCCAATAGAGGTACAATTCGGATGTTCATGAAATATACTAATAACCGCCTACCCGTGATCCAAGGAATTCGACAGGTTTCGAAACCCGGCTCACGTAAATACGTAGGTCATGATGACATCCCCCGTTTTTACGGTGGATTAGGAACATCTATCGTCTCCACCTCACAAGGTGTGATGGCCGGTACGGATGCGACAAAGAAGAAAATCGGTGGTGAACTCATCTGTCTAATTTGGTAACCGCGGCGATCACCGTAATTTAAGGAGTAAGGTACACATGTCTCGTAAAGGTAAACTACCTATCCCAGTTCCAAAAGGGGTGGAAGTTAAAGTTAATGGAAAGGAAGTTCATGTCAAAGGCCCAAAAGGAAACTTGACGCATGACGTTCATCCTTCCACTGAAGTCTTAGTCGAGAAAGACCAAATCATTGTCAAACTCGTCGATGAAAATTCAGGCGATGGACAATATCACGGCCTTTCCCGTACTATTGTCAGCAACATGGTCGATGGCGTGACAAAAGGCTTTGAAACTAAGCTCGAAATGATCGGCGTTGGATTCCGTGCAGCAGTGCAAGGAAACTTTTTGGATTTACAAGTTGGGTTTTCACACCCAACAAAACTACCGATCCCTGCAGGAGTAAAGGTTGCAGTTGATAAGAACACGAACATCTCTGTTACTGGAGCTGATAAACAACAAGTTGGCCAGTTTGCCGCTACCGTACGAGCAGTCCGCCCACCAGAACCTTACCAAGGTAAAGGGATCAGGTATGAAGGGGAGTATGTACGTAAGAAGGCCGGAAAAGCCGCTGCCAAGAAGTAAGGTAAAGGTGTAATATGACGATAGTAAGGCAAAATATCACACGTAAAAGACGGGTTATGCGCGTTCGCAAACATATGCGCGGCACTAATGTGAAACCCCGTATGAGCGTGTTTAAAAGCAATAAACACATTTTTGTGCAGCTCATCGATGATGAACATGGACAAACCCTCGGCTCCATCGGCACAGGCTCAAAAGAGTTCAAGGGTACCGATTTCGCTGGCAAGAGCAAAGCTTCTGCAAAAAAGCTTGGCGAACGCATCGCTGAAATCGCAAAAACGAAGAATATTAAGGAAGTGGTGTTCGACAGGGGTCCTTTTAAATACCACGGAATCCTTGCTGAACTTGCCGATGCTGCACGCGCCGGCGGGCTCCAATTCTAACACTGCAAAAGTCAGGTTGATCGATGGCAAAAAATAGTGAGAATTCAAAGAAAGAAAAAAACGACACCGAGTTAAAAGAAAAGGTGTTGTACATCAACCGTACCGCTAAAGTGGTAAAGGGTGGAAGAAAATTTAGTTTCTCCGCCCTCATCCTCGTTGGCGACGGAAAAGGTCGGGTCGCTTACGGTTTTGCGAAAGCAAACGAATTGACTGATGCTATCCGTAAAGGCGGTGAGGCAGCTCGTAAAAACCTGAAATCATATCCGATGGAAGGAACAACGATCCCACACGAAATTACCGTTAAACAAGACGGTGCAGTCGTGATGCTATGCCCAGCCCCCTCAGGTGCTGGTGTTATCGCTGGATCTAAAGTGCGCGCAGTCCTCGAGATGGCAGGGATTAAAGACGTCATGGCAAAAAGCCTTGGCTCAAATAACCCTATCAACCTCGTCAGAGCCACATTTACTGCTCTAAGCGAGTTGAGAACAAAAGAGACAATTAAAGAGTTAAGAGGGATCTCATGATTACCTTAGGAACATTAAAAAATAACCAAAAACGCAAAACACGTAAGCGTGTTGGCCGTGGTATCGGTTCAGGCCTCGGAAAGACTTGCGGACGCGGTGAAAAAGGTGCTGGAGCTAGATCTGGCTGGAAAAGACGCGACACCTATGAGGGTGGACAAATGCGCTTGTTCCAAAAACTACCTTTCCGCGGATTCAGCAATGCACGTTTCCGTAGACCACTTGAAGTTGTCAACCTTTCTGAAATCCAAAATGCGTATGAAGATGGCGAAACTGTAAACATCGTCACACTAGCACAAAAAGGATTGATCAGCGGAAGTATTTACGGAGTGAAACTCCTCGCAAAAGGAGACCTCACAAAGAAAGTGACTATTGAACTCGACGCAGCATCCAATGCAGCGATCGAAAAATTGCGCCACGCGAAAATTAAATACTCTATTCCTGGAATCGACGAGTAATTTAAGAGTGCGGAAGACAGAAGTCGGAAGACAGAACTCAGAAGTATGTGAAATTTAAATTGTAAATCATTGTTCAGATTGTGTATCTTGACTCTGATTAAAATTCTGAATTCTGACTTCTGACTTCTGAATTCAGGCTTCTGAATTCTGACTTCAGATTTCTAAACCTGTGAAAAAATCGCAAGGATGAAGGAAAAACGACAATGATAGAAGCTTTACGAAGGGTCTTCTCAATTCCCGAGCTCAAACAGAAAATCCTCTTCACGCTTATGATTCTAATGATCTGCCGTGTCGGCGGATTTATCCCTGTTCCGGGAATTAACGGCGAAATTGCCGTCAGCTATTTCCGTCATGCGACCGGCGGCGGACAAAACCTATTCCAGCTCGTTGATATTTTCTCCGGCGGTGCGTTCTCCCAAATGACCGTTATTGCACTCGGCGTTGTGCCTTACATCTCTGCATCGATCATTATGCAGCTCCTAGTTGCACTCTGGCCTGAATTACAGCGCGAAATGCGTGAAAACAGCGAACAAGGACGACGCAAAGTTAACAAATTAACAAGAATCCTGACTGTCGTACTCTCTATTCTCCAATCAGGACTCTTTGCTAAATATGCCCTCCAAATGAACCTAGCAAGACCAGGTATCGTTGCCGGTGAACTCCTCGATGTTCAAATGTTTGGAGTCCCCTGGTTGTTTTATTTGATCACGATCGCTACTATGACCACTGGAACTGTTTTCCTCATGTGGCTCGGCGAGCAAATCACTGACCGCGGTATCGGTAACGGAATGAGCTTGATCATCACTGTCGGTATCATTTCCCAATTGCCAACAACACTTGGACTCATCCTGCAGCAATTGAACCTCGACTCTCAGCAGCCAGGGCAACTCAATTTTACATCTGTTGCCCTCCTGTTCGGATTGTTTGTCCTTGTCACAATTGCCACGATATTGGTTATTCAAGGGCATCGAAGGATACCCCTACAATATGCCAGAAGAGTTGTCGGCAGAAAAGAAGTGCAAGGTGGCAACTCCTACATTCCTTTAAAAATTAACTACGCTGGCGTAATCCCTGTGATCTTTGCCTCCTCCCTGCTCATGTTCCCTGCTACACTCGCAACATTTATCGGCAGAGGAAATTGGCTCGGAGACCTCGCAAGCTATATCTCGCCAGGCAATGCCATTTACATGATCCTTTACGTTATGCTCATTATTTTCTTTACCTACTTCTGGACTGCTACTCAGTTTCGACCAGATCAAATCGCTTCCGATATGAAGAAGAATGGAGCATTTGTGCCAGGCATTAGACAAGGTAAACCTACACAAGATTACCTTGAAGATACCATGAACAGAGTTACCCTTATCGGCGCCATATTCCTTGCCGGTATCGCTATACTCCCCACCGTTATTGGAAGGCTCCTCGGAGTCGACCAGTCGATTACCTACTTCTTTGGCGGAACAGCTCTGCTGATCCTCGTCGGCGTAGTACTCGATACAATGAAGCAAGTTGAGTCCCATATGCTTATGAAGCGTTATGATGGATTCATGAAAAAAGGAAGAGTTAAAGGGCGCTAAGAGCTAGAATCTCAAGCCCTTTGTTAGTTTGCCTTCCCTTAAAAGGGGAAGATATGATAGATTATTGAAGAAAATTGCAGGAGAAATCAATGCCTAGAGTCATCGGTATCGACATACCCGATAACAAAAGATTGGAAGTAAGCTTGACTTACCTCTACGGAATCGGTCGTCGTCTTTCTAACGAAATTATTGCAAAATTGGGTTTAAACCCTAATATGCGCGCACATCAACTTACTCAAGACGACATCGCTCGCTTGAACGGAATGCTACAAGCAGAATACGTGGTTGAAGGTGATTTGAGACGCCAAGTTCAAAATAATATTAAACGTTTGATCGCGATCAACTCCTACCGTGGAATCCGCCACAGACTCGGCCTTCCAGTTCGAGGGCAACGTACACGTACTAACTCACGTACTCGTAAAGGCAAACGCCGCACTGTAGCGAATAAAAAGAAGTAATGCATAAATAGGAGACTTTCCTTTGTCTAAACAACAAGCACCAGCTAAAAAAATTGTTAAGTCCAAAAAGAAAGCAGGACAAATCGTAGCTTCAGGCGTCGCTCACGTCAAAGCAAGTTTTAACAACACTATCGTATCCATAACTGATCCAGCAGGACGCGTTATCGCATGGTCCTCAGCAGGAAAAGTTAACTTTTCTGGATCACGTAAGTCATCCGCTTTCGCAGCGACTGTAGCCGCACAAGATGCCGGTAAAGCCGCCGCAGGAATGGGTATGAAAGAAGTCGAAGTCAACCTTAAAGGACCAGGAGCAGGGCGTGAATCCGCAGTTCGTGGATTACAAAGCGCGGGACTGACGATCACTCTCATCAGAGATACAACGCCAGTTCGCCATAACGGCTGCCGTCCACGTAAAAGACGCCGCGTATAATTAGCGGTTAAATTAAGCAAGTTACCGATTTAGGAGTTAGCTCATGTTAAAATATGGCAAGTTTGAAATGCCTAGCAAAATAGTCCTTGATCAAGCTTCGGCAACCCCTACCTATGCCCGTTTTACTGCCGAGCCTTTTGAAAGAGGATTCGGGCACACACTTGGTAATTCTTTGCGCAGAGTCATGCTCTCTTCCTTAGAAGCGCCTGCAATCATTTCTTTGAGAATTGAAGGCGTTCGTCATGAGTTCACACCGATCGAAGGCGTTATTGAAGACGTCATCAATATCGTGTTGAACCTTAAAGGAGCTCTCCTGCGAAAGCATTCAACTGAAGAAGAATCACATAACCGTGCAAATCGTATCATCACAACTGTCCTAGATGTTACCCAAGAAGATTTGGATAACAACAAAGGGCAAGTTAAAATTTTACTTGGCGATATTTTTAATGATGGCAACTACGAGATCGTCAACCCTGAATTGCACATTTTTACTGTAACAAGACCTTTCAAACGGCAGATCGATCTCAGAGTCGCTACCGGAAGAGGCTACGTTCCTTCAGAAAGATTGACACTGTTCGATAAAACATCTGATGAGATCTTAATCGATGCTTCTTTCTCCCCAGTACGCCTTGTCAACTATTATGTTGAGAATACTCGTGTGGGACAAGACACCGATTACGATAGATTGATTCTTGAAGTGACAACCGATGGAAGAGTCACTCCTTCTGAAGCTCTAAGCTTCGCTTCGCAGATCTGTACTCGTCAGTTTGAAGTGTTCAATAAATTGAAAACGCAGATCATCTCCTTCGATGAAGGTTTAGAAGATGAAGATAGCGATGAAGATGAGCTGATGGAGAAACTTGCTCTCCGTATCGATGAGATCGAACTCTCAGTCCGTTCCACTAACTGCCTGAGTGGCGCAAACATCGATACAATCGCGGAATTGGTTTCAATTCCAGAAAGAAAAATGCTCGAATTCAGGAACTTCGGCAAGAAATCTCTTAATGAGATCAAAGCGAAGTTGAATGAAATGAATCTTTACCTTGGTATGGACTTAAGCCGCTTTGGAATTACACCTGATAACGTGAAAGATCGTATTCGTAAGTATCAGGAAGAGCGCAAAGGTAAGAAAGAATTAATTAAAGAAAAAGCAGAAGAATAAGTAGGAACTCTCTATGCGTCACCTTAATAATACGTGCAAATTAAATCGCACCACATCACATCGCAGGTGTTTATTTGCCAATATGTTAAAAGCATTGATCGAGCACGAACGTATTGAGACGACCGTGCCAAAAGCGAAAGCATTGCGCCGCTATGCTGATCGCATGATCACTCTTGCAAAGAAAAACACTTTGGCAACACGCCGTCGCGCTGTTTCACAGTTAATGATTAGATATAATTCATTGACACCTAAAGAACAACGCCAAGCTAAAGAAGGTAAAACTGCAGCTTATAATGGCGACCGTAAAGTTATTGATAAATTGTTTACTCATCTTGGCCCACGTTTTGCAACACGTGAAGGTGGCTATACCCGTATCATTAAAAAAGGGTTCCGCCAAGGAGACAGCGCAGAAACTTGCATTATCGAGTATCTCGCTGAGTAAATAACCAAGCCCTAAATGCAAAAGGCCCTTATTAACAATTTTTTTGAAAATTGTTAATAAGGGCCTTTTGCATTTAGGGCTTGGTTATTTACAAACGTGAAGCAGACACAGCGATGTCCTCCGCGAAGCGCTTGGAATGCGGTGGCGGAACGAAGTGGAGCTACCGCATTCCAAGCGCTTCGCGGAGGACGTCCGCTTTGTCCGCTGCGTCCGCTGCGTCCGCTTTGTCCGCTGCGTCCGCTTTGTCTACACAAACTAGCGCAATTTTGTGAGGTGTAAAGCTTGCCTTTTAATGGGGAGAATGCTATTTTTTCCCTAGGTGATGATAGAATTTCGACGAGCGAATAACTGGAGGTGGAAAATTGTCTATCAATATCGCAATTAACGGTTTCGGACGAATTGGACGTTTGGTATGCCGCATAGCTAGTGAACGTAAAGATATCAATTTAGTCGCAATCAATGACATTGTTCCCGCAGATAACTTAGCTTATCTATTGAAGTATGATTCTACCCACGGTAGATTTGATGGGGAAGTTAAGGCTGAAGAAGATGCAATTTATATTAATGGAAAAAAAATAAGGACTTTTTCGGAAAAAGATCCCGAAAAACTTCCTTGGAAAGAGCTTAATGTTGATTTCGTCGTCGAATCAACAGGTCTGTTCGCCACGCCGGAGCTTGCGCAAAAGCATATCAATGCTGGCGCAAAGCGGGTTGTTATATCCGCACCTGCTAAAGGTGACATTCCGACCTTCGTGATGGGTGTTAATAATGAGAAATATCGCCCAGATAAAGATTATATAGTTTCAAATGCCTCCTGCACAACCAATTGCCTTGCTCCTGTTGTTAAGGTTTTGCTGGATAAATTTGGTATTGAAGAGGGACTGATGACAACCATCCATGCTGTAACTGCTACACAGCCTACAGTTGATGGACCCTCAAAAAAAGATTGGCGCGGTGGAAGAGGTGCTTCCCAAAATATTATTCCTGCCTCAACCGGAGCTGCTAAAGCAGTTTCGCTATGCATTCCAGAGGTGAAAGGTAAATTGACCGGGATGGCGCTCAGAGTTCCAACCGCAGATGTGTCCGTTGTGGATTTAACTGTACGACTTAGCCGACCCACAAGTTATGATGAAATCTGCAAAGCCATGAAAAATGCTTCAGAGCACTCGATGAAAGGGATCCTCCAATATTGTGATGAGCAGGTAGTCTCAAGCGATTTTATTGGATCGCAATCTTCCGCCATCTTTGATAAAGATGCGGGCATCGAATTAAATCCAACATTTTTTAAGGTGGTAGCTTGGTATGATAACGAAATGGGATATGCAGCGAGAGTTGTGGATTTGATTGCCTATATGGCGTCAAAAGAAAAACCCTAACCAAGTTATACGGATGAATAAAAGTGGATTTTACACGCGAACCTATTATAGAGACGGTTATTACCCCGAAAGAGGGATTTAAACTCGTTGTAAGAAGCAGTAAAAATGTAGGACAAGAAGAGTATTTTGTAGATTCTCTCGAAGTGGTTTCATTTGGAAACGCTTTCTTCCTACGCTCTGTAGAAAAACCAAAAGCCTTTCTTGTACCCGCTTCAGATTATGAAGTCCTTGAAGTACGTGAAGCGCGAATTGTTTTAAAGAATGTTGGTACTGACCGTTCGATCAAAATCGGCGGAGGTCGAGAAGCTCCTATTAAGACACAGAAAGAGATATCCGATCATAGAGAGCACAGAGAAGTTCCCGTTCCCCCCGAAACTTTAGTGGGTGAAGGAGAATCGCAACCTTCCGAACAAGCTGAACTCCCGCCAAAAACTGAAGGGGGCAGAGGAGAACGGAAGCGTGACCGCCGACGCCATTATCGCCGAAGAAGAGGGCGTGACGAAGAAGGTCGTGAACAAGCACCTACCGGGACAGAAGCTGCTGCAACACCTGAAGAGCAAGAGATCGGTGAAGACAAAGAAGGAAAAGTTTTAATTCCTCCACCTTCTGCAAGCATCGAAGATAATCCAGAAGCTTTAAAGCAAACTTCTGCGCTTTTATCTTCTTTATTGACCCCTCCTCCGCAATTAATTTCAGAGACAATTGAGCGGTATAAAAGCAATGCCCTTTTTAAAGATGCTTTTTACCAGAGAGGGGAAGAGGAGCTGATGGATGTGCCTGATGTTCCTGATGAGGAATCCCCAGATGAAGTTGTATCCACAATGTCATGGGAATTTTCACAAGACGTAGAAGCTCCAGAAACGTCATTTTCAGACGAAAAATTTGCAAATCCCCCTACTGAAACGGCAGAAAATGAGCCCTTAGAACTGCCACCAGATTCCCAATCCCACAGAGAATAAATAAGTTGCGCAGGAATTCCACCTGCGCAATTTAAGCATAAACAAAGCGGACACAGCGGACGAAGCGGACATAAGCGGTAGCCTTTCCGCACTCCATGCCTGCGGAAAGGCTACCGCTTATGTCCGCTTCGCCCGCTTTGTCTGCTTTTGTTCGCTATGTCCGCTGTGTTCGCTATAAATGGGATGGACGATATGGACGATCAAAGTATTGTTTTTTAAACGAAAAGGTTAAAACTCTTTTCGAACTTATTTATCTGCAAGTCGTTAATTGACCCGTCCATATTGTCCATATTGTCCATACCGTCCATATTGTCCGTCCATTGGCCCGTCCATATTGTCCATACAGTCCATTGTCCACCCCTCCTCCTTCATTTTTCCTCTCACCTCCTTTTCCTTCAGTCTTCCCTAAAATCGTTTCTTCTGGCATCCTATCGTTCGTTTTAACAAAAACCGACGCATTGCGTTTTTTCAACAACAAGGAAATATTTCAATGGCATTTTCACCATTCTACGCCATTATAGCTTGCGGTATCTTGACGCTGCTGTATGGTCTTTATCTTGCGCGTTCAGTGCTTTCACTCAGCACAGGAACAGAGCAAATGCAAAAGATTGCCGCCGCAGTTCAGGAAGGCGCACGTGCTTATTTGAACCGTCAGTATACAATTATTACTTTAGTCGGAATCGTTATCTTTGCTTTATTAACCTGGCTTTTAGGTTGGTATGTTTCTATTGGATTTTTAATCGGTGCAGTTTTGTCCGGTCTAGCAGGATATGCAGGAATGAACGTTTCTGTGCGTGCTAATGTCCGCACAACAGAAGCTGCTCGTTCTAGCCTCGCTGATGCACTTTCCGTGGCTTTCCGTGCTGGTGCAGTAACTGGTTTGCTCGTAGTAGGACTGGGATTGCTCGGAATTACAGGGTACTATCTATTCCTTAAAGAATCTGGAATCCCACTACGTAACCTCTTAGATTCATTGGTTGCCCTTGGATTTGGCGCCTCATTAATCTCCATCTTTGCTCGTTTGGGCGGTGGTATTTTTACAAAAGGTGCCGATGTAGGCGCTGATATGGTTGGAAAAGTAGAAAAAGGAATTCCTGAAGACGATCCTCGCAACCCAGCAGTTATCAGCGACATGGTAGGAGATAACGTGGGTGATTGCGCCGGTATGGCTGCAGACTTGTTTGAAACATATGTAGTAACATTAGTAGGATGCATGTTACTAGCAGGTATTCTCTTCCAAGATACCCTCAGAGATATGTTCATGCTTTACCCACTTCTGATCGGAGCAGTTTGCACATTGGCGTCTATTGCAGGAACTTGGTTCGTGAAATTGGGCAAAAGCCAAAATATTATGGGCGCTCTTTACAAAGGATTTATTGCTACTGGTGTTATTTCAGCTGTCGCAATTTGGTTCTTAACTAAGTACTGGGTTGGACTAGACAATAGTTTCCCTGAAAGAAATCTGCACTTCACTGGTTGGAATATCTTTTACTGTGCTTTAACAGGTCTTGTTGTAACTGGATTATTGATGTGGATCACGGAGTACTATACATCAACTGCTTTCCGACCTGTAAAATCTATTGCAAAGGCCTCTACAACGGGTCATGGCACAAACATTATTCAAGGTTTGGCTGTTTCTATGGAAGCAACAGCATTGCCTGTAATTGTGATTTGCGCAGGTATTTTATTTTCATACTTAAACGCTGGACTTTTTGGAGTCTCCATTGCTGCTACTACAATGCTCGCATTAGCAGGGATGGTAGTCGCTTTGGATGCTTATGGTCCTGTCACTGACAACGGTGGTGGTATTGCGGAAATGTCAAATCTTCCTTCAGATGTTCGTAAAACAACAGATGCTTTGGATGCTGTAGGTAATACGACAAAAGCTGTGACAAAAGGGTATGCGATTGGTTCAGCTGGCTTGGCTTCCTTGGTGCTATTTACAGCATTCATTGAAGACTTGCACCACTATTTCCCACGTTTTGGTTGCGAGTTCAGCTTGCAAGATCCGTATGTTGTTACAGGATTGTTTATTGGAGGATTGCTTCCTTACCTGTTTGGTGCGATGGGAATGATGGCGGTAGGACGTGCTGCAGGTTCAGTTGTAACTGAAGTACGCCGTCAGTTCAAAGAAATTCCAGGCATTATGGAAGGAAAATCCAAACCTGACTACGGTCGCGCTGTTGACCTTTTGACAAAGTCTGCGATTAAGGAAATGGTTCTTCCTTCCTTACTACCCGTTCTTGCACCGATTGTCATCTACTTAGTCTTCTTGGTTACAGTGGGTCAATCCAATGCCTTTACTGCTCTTGGATCTATGCTCCTTGGAGTAGTTGTAACAGGTCTTTTCGTCGCTCTGTCAATGACATCAGGCGGTGGAGCTTGGGACAATGCGAAGAAGTTGATCGAAGAAGGCCACTATGGCGGCAAAGGTTCAGATGCCCATAAAGCAGCTGTAACTGGAGATACTGTAGGTGATCCATACAAAGACACTGCAGGTCCAGCTGTTAACCCAATGATCAAAATCGTCAATATTGTCGCTTTGATCCTATTGGCTATCCTTTCACAAAACGGCGGTTAATTCTGCTTTGCTGCGGAGGTAATCCCTCCGCAACTTTTTATTTTTCTAATATAAAGGTCATGTAGCTGTGGAAAATGCACTGCCGCGGACAAATTTTCTCCATCCTCAACTCCTGTCATGAAAACGATTTTCAGGATAGTTGAGGTTAAGTTTTCTGAATAAAATTCTATCCTCAATAAATAATTGTACATATAACTAAGTTTAGAACAAAGATTCCTAGTTTTTAGAGGTAAACTATTGATAATTAACTCACCTTACGCACACATAGATTTTTTTCTTAAAATTTTTAATTCTTGAAAAGCCATTTGATTGGCTTTCACCA